>NZ_CAWNJO010000051.1:0-40062 GCF_963874835.1 Vibrio sp. V12_P9A6T4
TATTCCATGTTTTTAGAGGTTTTTATGAGCTTGAATTATATTTTTTGGCCGATATAGTATTCGTTAATTACTTTTTAGGAGATGTGGGTTTGTTATTTATCTTACAGTAATAAATCCGAAGGTCTAACTTTCGGATATTATCTAATCTATTTTTGGAATTATTGTAAGGAGTGATAAATATCAACTTATTTAAGCGTTGGCTTGTTCTTTTTAAAAGTAAAATAATAACAAGCTTATTTGTTACCTATCAGTCTCCACTGATTTTACTGACTCTTTTCGAGAGAATAGAAGCAGAATCATTGGCCAGATATTCTACGGCAGAGCGCCGAGTCAACGTTGGAGATAGGGTCAGCTTTGTTGATACAGGAAAGTGTCAACCTTATCAAATTATTATAGTGCTTGGTGAGCGGAACAACCCTAATGATGGTCTCGTATCACTTTACTCTTATTTAGGCGCTTCTATTTTTGGATTACGTGAACAAGAGTGTTTTAAATTATATATTTTAGGAAAAGAGCGAGAATATAAAGTGGTTAATATTCTTCCTGAAAAGTCACTAACGTGTGTAAATTGAATTTCTTCGTTAAAATAAGGAGATTACTATGAGTAAGAAAGATATGAAAAAAGCGCAACTTAGCCTAAAAGAAAAGCGGAAATTAAAGCAAGAAAAAATGGAAGAAAGCAGTGTAATTAAAGAAAGGAAAAAACGCGGAAAATAAAATAAGTTTTCATCGGTTAAAGTGCAAAATAAAGCCTAATGATATCGTTAGGCTTTTTTATGTCTCTGTATTGACTCTATATCCTGCTAATGAAGGCTTTGTAACTCTACGGAGTATCAGTTTGATTCGATGTCCTCTTTCTAGTTTCTGTTCGCTTTAGCGGGAACTAAAAAATTTTTCAAAAAATCCTTGAAAAGAATTTTAGTGCCCCTATATCTATCAATGAAGAGGATGCCGTAAGGACCTCTGGAATGGCGACACAGGTTTGCTCTCTTAAGAGGAGCCTTGTGTTGTGATTATTAAATGTGTTGTTAGCTCCATGTTGAAAGAATGGCTGCTAACGGCTTAGCGCCTATGCGTTAAGGCTATTGCTTATGATGAGGATAGTATGATGAGAACAGTAGATTTCACTCCTTTATACCGCAACGCAATTGGTTTTGACCGTCTATTAAACATGATGGAATCCAGTTCAGCGAAGAATAGCTCTGCGGGTTACCCTCCGTACAATATTGAACAGCAAGACGACAATAAATATCGCATCACGATGGCGGTAGCTGGTTTTTCTGAAGAGCAGATTGAGATTACTCAACAAGAAAATACGCTGATTGTGCGTGGTGAACGTAAACCCGAAGAGAATAAAAACTACGTCTACCAAGGTATTGCTGAGCGCGATTTTGAACGTAAATTCCAATTGGCCGACTATGTCAAAGTACTCGGAGCCACAATGGAAAATGGCTTGCTACACGTGGATCTTGAACGTGAAACACCTGAAGCGATGCAACCACGTAAAATTGCGATTAATGGCAAAAACTTAATTGAGAACAATTAAGTTACTGGCCACATTAAAGTAGTGAAAGAGCGCCTTTTGGCGCTCTTTTTCATGGCAGAAAGGATGAATTACTGTTGATAAGCTAATGCCACTTCTTGAGCAATAATTTGAATGCCCTTTTGCATGGCTTCATCATCTTGCACGTAGTTCATGCGCAGACACTGATGCGCGTGTTGCCAATCGTCTTGTTGACCAATAAAGAAATATTCACCCGGTACAATCAATACTCCTCTGGCTTTTAGACGTTGGTAAAGTTCCATGGTGGTTATAGGGAGCTCATCAAACCAGAGCCATAAAAAAATCGCCCCTTCTGGTTTGTGGATACGAAAGCGCGGGTCGCTAATGGCTTGCTTGAGTAACTTGACTGCTCTTTGTGATTTCTGCTGGTAGAAGGGCTTGATCACATCGCGACTGAGCCTTAATAGATCGCCTTTTTCAATCATATGATGAGCAATGGCTGGGCCGATGCTGCCTGGCGCTAAGCTAATGATGCCATTCATGTTGGTTAATGCTTGGGTAATGGTTTCGTTGGCAATGACGATACCGCAGCGCACACCGGGTAAACCCAGTTTCGAAAGGCTCATGCATAAAATGGTGTTGTCATTCCAAAAGGGTTCAATCTCTTCAAAAATGATGTTTGGAAATGGAACGCCGTATGCATTGTCGATAATCAGTGGGATATTGTTCTCTCTAGCCAGCTTATCGAGCTTGTGGATCTCTTGTTCTGTGAGTACATTTCCCGTCGGATTGGTTGGACGGGAAGCGCAAATGGCGGCCACCGACGAATCCACGTTCAAGGTTTCGAAATCCACGTGGTATTTGAATAAGCTATTGTCGAGTAGTTCTATTTCTGGGCGATAGGAGACAAAAATATCTTCATCTATCCCGGCATCACCATAACCAATATATTCAGGCGCTAATGGCAGTAAAATTTTCTTATGTGAACCATCAGCTTGCTGGCCAGCAAATAGATTAAATAGATAGAAAAATCCACTCTGGCTGCCATTGGTTAAGCTAATGTTCTTTTCACTGATTTCCCAGCCATAGGTTTCTTTGAGCAGTTTTGCGAGAGATTTAACGAACAGATCTTTACCTTGTGGGCCATCATAGTTGGCGAGGGCAGCGATCAGTTCACCACTGCTAAGCATGTCAGCACTGGTTTGATGAAAGTAGTCAATCATGGCGGGAATGGCGGCTGGGTTACCACCGCCGAGCATAATGGCTCCGGGGGTGCGCAGGCCATCATTGAGATCGTCCATTAACTGGGTAATACCGGAATACTGATTAAATTTTTCACCAAATTTCGAAAACTGCATTGCTGACTGCCTAATTCATTCTTGTATTTGCTTGCATAAAGGGGCATGAAACGATGCCATGCCCATCGAGTAATCCTTGAACATACCCCAATGTTTTTGCGAGTCAAAGCACTATTTTTCGCCAAATAACACACTGCGGTCAGATAAAACAAAAAGCCCAGCGGATGGCCGCTGGGCTTTGATAGATTAATTTGTGTGCCGAAATATCAGCGACTACTTTTGCAGCAGTGAAATATCAGCAATTTGTAGGAACAGATTACGCAAGTTGTTGAGCAGCGTTAAACGGTTTTGTTTTAATGCTTCATCGTCTGCCATCACCATGACATTATCAAAGAAAGCATCAACAGGTTCACGTAGTGCTGCCAGCTTGCTCAATGCTTGTTGGTAATCACCGGTAGCGAAAGCAGGTTCTAGTGCTTCGGTCATCACTTCCACTTCTTCCGCTAAGGCTTTTTCGGCCGCTTCTTGAAGAAGTGTTAGGTTGATTTCTGCAGCCAGTTCACCGTCAAATTTCGCTAAAATGTTACCGACACGCTTGTTTGCCGCCGCTAGGGCTTCAGCCGCTTCCAGTTCACGGAAGTGGGAAACCGCTTTAACACGTTTGTCAAAATCAGCGGGTTTGGTTGGACGACGAGCAAGTACCGCTTGGATGATGTCGACGCTAAAACCTTCATCTTGATACCAAGCACGGAAACGGCCAAGCATAAACTCAATTACATCGTGCTCAACGTTGTCGTTGGTAAGGCGATCACCAAACAGCGATTTCGCTTTTGCTACGAGGTCAACTAAGTCCAAGTTATAGCCGTATTCAACGATGATGCGCAGTACACCCAGTGATGCGCGACGCAGAGCAAAGGGATCCGAGCCTTTTGGTGCTTGGCCAATACCGAAGATGCCGACTATGGTGTCTAGCTTGTCTGCGATTGCCACAGCGGCGGAAACGCCATTGGTTGGCAGAGCATCGCCAGCAAAGCGTGGCATGTACTGTTCGTTTAGTGCAACGGCGACTTCTTCTGCTTCTCCGTCATGGCGAGCATAATGCATACCCATCACGCCTTGCGTGTCGGTAAATTCAAACACCATTGAGGTCATCAAATCGCATTTAGCCAGTAAGCCCGCACGTTTTGATTTTTCTACATCCGCGCCAATCTGTTCTGCAATGTAACCAGCCAGTTCAGTAATACGGTCAGTTTTATCTTTAATCGTACCCAACTGCTGCTGGAAAATCGCGGTTTCTAGTCGTGGTAGACGATCGACTAATTTGCTTTTGAGATCGGTATTAAAGAAGAATTCCGCGTCCGCTAAGCGTGGACGAACGACTTTCTCGTTGCCTTCGATAACATGGCGAGGCTCTTTCGACTCGATGTTAGAGACGAAAATAAAGTTAGGCAGCAATTGCTTATTCGCGTCGCTCATCTGATGAGAATAAACCGGGAAGTATTTTTGGTCACCTTTCATGGTGTAAACCAAAGCTTCTGACGGTACTTTAAGGAATTTTTCTTCAAATTTCGCCGTCAGCACCACTGGCCATTCAACCAGTGAGGTCACTTCTTCAACCAAGTCATCGTCAAGATCGGCAACACCGCCAACCTGTAGCGCTGCTTTTTGTGCATCCGCAATAATTATCGCTTTACGCGCATCGTAATCGGCGATCACTTTACCGCGCTGTTCTAAAATCGCTGGGTATTGTTCTGCTGAATCGATGGTGAACTCTTTTTCGCCCATAAAGCGGTGACCACGAATGGTGCGCGCAGAAGCTACGCCTAAGATCTCACCTTCGATCAGTTCATCGCCTATCAAAATAGTCAGAGTTTTTACTGGGCGGATAAATTGTGTTTCTTTATCCCCCCAGCGCATGGGTTTGGCGATAGGCAAGTTTGCTAACGCTTTGGCGGCAAGTTCAACCACAATGGCTTTGGCATCTTGGCCTTTGACTTCCTGTTTGAACAGTAGCCATTCACCTTGTTCTGTTGTTAGGCGATCCGCTTGCTCAACAGTAATGCCGTTACCACGCGCCCAGCCTTGTGCTGCTTTGGTTGGATTGCCATCGGCATCAAAAGCAACAGAAATAGCGGGGCCACGTTTTTCGACCACTTTATCCGCTTGACCTTGGGCCAAGTTGGTCACTTTCAGTGCTAAACGGCGAGGGGTTGCAAACCATTTGATGCCTTCGTGTGCCAGTTCAGCGGTTTTCAATTCTGCGGCAAAGTTAGCCGCAAACGCTTCAGCCAAAGTGCGAAGTTGTTTTGGTGGTAGCTCTTCTGTGCCTAATTCAATTAGAAATTCTTTTGCCATCTTATTTATCCTCACCCTTTTTACACATAGGGAAGCCGAGTGCTTCACGAGATGCGTAGTACGCTTCTGCAACCGCTTTGGTCAGGTTACGGATGCGTAGGATGTAACGTTGACGTTCTGTCACCGAAATCGCTTTACGCGCGTCCAATAGGTTAAAGGCATGGCCCGCTTTCAAAATACGCTCATAGGCAGGAAGTGGCAGCGGTTTTTCTAGCTCAAGTAGATGCTTACACTCTTTTTCGCACTGGTCGAAGAAAGTGAAAAGAAAATCGACATCCGCGTGTTCGAAGTTGTAAGTGGATTGTTCGACTTCATTTTGATGGTAAATGTCACCATAGGTGACTTTACCTAATGGACCATCTGTCCAGACTAAGTCATACACTGAATCCACGCCTTGAATGTACATGGCAAGACGTTCAATACCGTAAGTGATTTCGCCGGTGACAGGTTTGCACTCAAGGCCGCCGACTTGTTGGAAGTAAGTAAATTGAGTTACTTCCATGCCGTTTAGCCACACTTCCCAGCCAAGACCCCAAGCACCTAAGGTTGGGTTTTCCCAGTTATCTTCCACGAAACGAATATCGTGTACTAGTGGGTCAACACCGAGCACCTCTAAAGACCCCAGATACAACTCTTGAATGTTGTCTGGTGAAGGTTTGATGATGACTTGGAATTGGTAATAGTGTTGCAGGCGGTTTGGGTTTTCACCATAACGACCGTCCGTTGGACGACGAGAGGGTTGAACATACGCCGTTGCAATGGGCTCTGGGCCTAAAGCTCGCAGGCATGTCATTGGGTGAGAGGTTCCTGCACCAACTTCCATGTCTAATGGTTGAACAATGGTACAGCCTTGTTGGGCCCAATAATCCTGCAGCGCGAGGATCATACCCTGAAAGGTTTTGATATCGTATTTTTGCATAGTCAGGTTCGCGCGATTCTTCTGTCTGAATGGATGAAAATAACGAACAAGTATACCCAGATATTCGCTCAGCGAGTAGGGGTAATCTTGCTTAATTAATGGTCGAAAATCCGTTTTGGTCGAATTTATCGCATCGATTGTGCCAAATTCCTGCACATGAACGATTTTGACTTATTTCTAACTTGAGATTTTCACTCGGCCTGATTAGAATTGCGCCGTCTTTGGGGAGTAGCTTACCAGTGAGATTTCTTATCTTAATGGTTCGTTCGTCAACATAATTGGTGCCAAATCACCGTGGCGTTCGAGGCTAAAGTCATTTTAGCTTAGCAAGACCTTAGACAAACATCACAAACCGGGGCGGGGAGTGGCGTTTGTCTATGGTTATTATAATTATCCCGCCCCATTGAGCCTGTCGTGAGCGTATTAGCTATTTCAATTACTACCGTCGCCTTAGCTGAAATTGGCGATAAAACCCAACTGCTTTCTCTGCTGCTAGCCAGTCGTTATCGTAAACCTTTGCCTATTATTGCCGCCATTTTTGTCGCAACGATGGTTAACCATGCACTCGCTGCTTGGCTGGGCGTGGTCGTTGCCGATTACCTGTCACCAGAAATCCTTAAATGGGTGTTGGTCGCCAGCTTCCTTGCCATGGCGGGTTGGGTGTTAATTCCAGACAAACTCGACGGTGATGAAAAGATTACCAATCGAGGTCCTTTTGTCGCTAGCTTCATCGCTTTTTTTGTCGCTGAAATTGGCGATAAAACCCAAATAGCAACGTCTATTCTTGGTGCGCAATATGCGGATGCTCTACTGTGGGTGGTGCTCGGAACGACGATTGGTATGTTGCTGGCTAACGTACCTGTGGTGCTGATTGGTAAATTATCCGCCGATAAAATGCCGCTAGGACTTATTCGTAAAATCACGGCGGTACTCTTTTTGATATTAGCGATCGGCGCGGCGATTTGGTAATTCCAATCGATTAGATGATTGGGCGAGTGAGCGTGACACAATTTATTACTCAACTTGTCGCCCAACGTCTACGGTTGCGTGATGAGTGACAAATTTATGCCATACTGGTCATGTTACTGTAGTGCTAGATGATGCAAGTCTAAGAGGGAATGCATATGCTGACACGTTATATGGGAATGACCGCCAAGAGCCAAAGTTACTTGTTTACGTTCGGTTTTGTGCTGACGTTGTTGGGTATGGCGTTGACGGAAATGTGGCTACCCATGGTGGCCGGCGCAATCATATTGTGTGGCTTAATGGTGGAATCTTGGATCCGAGTCGCGCACATTATCCCGATGCACGATGAAATTCGAACCCTGCAAAAGCAGATTACAAAACTGCAATCAGAGATCCGCACCATCGAGTTTAATGAGTAGTGTGCAGCGCAATGAATCAATAGCAAAAGGCGGCCTTTTTGAGGTCGCCTTTTCTTTTGCGTATGCATCACTTAGATCGAGGCTTAACTCAATCCTTTCTTAATCAAATAGAGATAGGGCAATGTGTCCACTTTCTCCGCAATTAACTGATGATCCATAAAGCGGCAAAAACTGGGAATGTCTCGAGTGGTTGACGGGTCATCGGCTTTCACTAGTAAAATTTCGCCATCTTGCATGGTTCGAATGGTTTTTCTGACCATCATTACAGGCTCGGGACAGCGCAATCCTTCGGCTTCGAGTATTTGTGTGGCAAGTGCCGGATCAAATGTCATATTCAAACCTAATCGATGTTATCGCAAGGCGTAGATAATACTGGCGAGGAAAAAATATTCAATAACCACTTGGCAAAGTGATCTTTTTGTTTTAACTTACTTAACAAGTTGATAACAATTTGGTGAGGCACTTATGTTAACAGCGCTTGATAGGTTAACCATTTATTCGGTTCTCTGCTTTATCTCATTTTGTGCCTTAGTGATGCGAACGCCTGCAGAAACGTCATGGATGCCACTTTTTGGTGTCAGTGCGTCACTGGTTGGGATCTGGCTTGAGATGCATCTTTGGAAAGGCATCTCAGAAGAGCAGAATCACTAATCCATCACATATTGATCAACGCATTGCACTAATACGACACGTAACACATTCCGACACTATCCCCATTTTCTTGGGCTTCCCCGCTGAAAGGCGGGATTTTTTTTGCCTAACGCGTACACTGAGCCTATTTACCAATGACAAAAGTGGGGTTATTGCATGGAGTTGGAAGATATCTATCGTCGCGATCTGAATTTATTGATTGCACTGAGAGTGTTGATAGAAGAGAGCAGTGTCAGTAAAGCGGCCCAGCGTTTAAATCTTAGCCAGTCAGCCATGAGCCGTGTATTAGGCCGGTTACGTGATCTGCTCAATGATCCTCTTTTTACGCGTCAAGGTCAGCATCTCATTCCGACTGAAAAAGCGCTGGAGCTTAATCGCGCCTTAGGCGAGCCATTGGAGTCTCTACGTCAAATCCTTTCACCTATTGAATTTGACCCCCAGCAATGTGAACAAACCTTCACCATTGCCACGACAGATTACGCAATGCAGACCATCTTACCGTTTGCTTTACCAAGGATATATCAAGAGGCACCAAACGTGTCGTTTGAGTTTTTACCTTTGCAGCATGATAGGTTGGCCGATCAACTGACTTATGAAGGGGCTGATTTAGCGATTTGTCGCCCAACGTCGCCAGTAGCACCATTGATGAGTGAGGTGCTTGGGCGAGTCGGTGTGCTTTGTTTGCTCTCCCAACACCATCCGTTGGCGAATCGGCAGATCTCTTTAGCGGATTACCTGACATACCCTCATGCGATGATTGCGATCAGTGATGGTGTTAATGCCTTAATTGAACAAGCATTAAGTGGGCAGCCTAAACGGAAAATGGTGCTCAGAGCCTATCATTTAGAAGCTGCGCTAGCGATTGTTGATACCATGCCATTGATTATTACGGTGCCTGCGGATCTGGCCTATTTAGTGGCAGAGCGTTACGCATTGGTGGTGAAGCCGTTACCGTTTCAGTTTACGCCGTTTGACTACTCTATGATTTGGCACTCGCGATGTGAGCATTCTCCTGCCCAAGAATGGTTAAGGCAGATCGTCAAACAAGAGTGCAGCCGGTTGATTGCTAAACGTATTGAAGAGATGCAGTTAGAGGGGTAAAAATCATCAAGCTTTGAGTAAGACCAAAGCTTGATGAATGAATAGTTTAAAGCTTAATCACCACGCGACCAGTCACTTGACCATTGGTGATCGTTTCAGCGTACTGCGCTGTTTGTTCGAGGGTGATTTCCTCACACGCTTGCTCAAAGTAGCTTGCAGGTAGCAGTTTCGCTAAGCTTTCCCATGCTGCCATGCGTTTTTCTAGTGGGCAAGAGACGGAGTCGACACCTTGCAGGCGTACATTGCGCAAAATGAACGGCATGACTGTGGTGGGTAAATCAAAACCACCCGCTAAACCACACGCGGCAACCGTGCTGTTGTAGTCCATTTGGGCTAACACTTTGGCTAACATTTTGCTGCCTACTGTATCGACCGCGCCAGCCCAAATCTGTTTTTCCAGCGGACGAGCTGGCTCTTCAAATTCGCTGCGATCAATAATGCGGCTTGCTCCTAGTTTTTCTAGCAGTGGACCATTTTGTTCAACACGACCCGTTACCGCAGCAACTGTATAACCTAGCTTAGCTAATAGTGTTACAGCAACTGAACCCACGCCGCCACTGGCACCCGTCACCAATATTTCACCCTTTTCCGGTTGAATACCCGCATCTAAAATGGCTTGCACGCAAAGCATGGCAGTAAAGCCAGCAGTGCCAATCATCATCGCTTTTTTGCTATCAAGGCCGTGCGCGAGTGGTACTAACCAATCGGCTTTCAAGCGTGCTTTTTGCGCCATACCACCCCAATGGTTTTCACCCACTCCCCAACCGGTTAGTACAACTTTATCACCGCTTTGGTAGCGAGTATCTTGGGATTCAAGTACGGTTCCCGCAAGATCAATGCCCGGTACCATAGGGAAATTGCGAATGATTTTGCCTTTACCTGTAATGGCTAAACCATCTTTGTAATTCAATGATGAGTAATCGACCGCGACTAAAACTTCACCTTGCGGTAATTGTGATTCGTCGATTTGTTCAATGGTGGCAACTGTGTTTTTTTCTTGTTGATTAAGGATTAACGCTTTAAACATTCGGATCTCCAGATTGGCACAGCAAGCATAAGATGTCGCTAAGTGTAGTACTGAATTAACTATGACTAAAATGAAACTTTAGCATTGGTTCTATGCGTATTATGCATCACTCATAAAAAATGCCAGTCGTGGGACTGGCATTGAGCTTTAGGATAAGAAGAACTGGTATGAAGGATTGTCTGTCTCATCTTTGCATTGGTAACCCAATTCTCTAAGGTGAGCGGAGAAGCGGTTTAAATCGCTCTCTTCGAGTTCAAAACCACACAATACGCGCCCATAATCGGCGCCATGATTGCGGTAATTAAACAAGCTAATGTTCCAGTGTGTGCCAAGCGTGCTGAGAAATTTCAGCAGAGCGCCCGGATATTCCGGAAATTCGAAGCTGTATAATCGCTCTTTTAGCGGCTTAGAGGGTTTGCCTCCAATCATATAACGGACATGCAGTTTGGCCATTTCATCATCCGATAGATCCACCACAGGGTAGCCACCATGGCGTAAATCGTGAATGATGTTGTCGAGCTCTTCTTGCCCACTTAACAGGCGTACACCGACGAAAATGTTGGCCAGCTTGTCATCGTTATAGCGATAGTTGAACTCGGTGACCGCGCGACCGCCAATGATATTACAAAACTCAAAAAACGCGCCTTGGCGTTCAGGTATGGTCACCGCCAAAAGCCCTTCACGTTTTTCGCCTAGCTCACATCGCTCCGACACGTAACGCAAGCCGTGGAAATTGGTGTTAGCCCCTGAAAGTACGGTGCCTAACTGTTTATCCACCAGCTTATGTTTTTCCGTGAATTTCTTCAGACCAGCCAGAGCAAGCGCTCCAGAAGGTTCGGCAATCGCACGCGTGTCTTCGAAGATATCTTTAACCGCCGAGCAGATTTCATCGCTTGATACCGTGATGTGGCCATCAATGTATTGCTGACACAAACGGAAGGTTTCATCACCAATACGTTTTACCGCGACACCGTCGGCAAACATGCTGACTTGGTCAAGCACCACGGGTTTACCTGCCTCGAGTGCTGCTTTTAAACAAGCAGAATCTTCAGGTTCAACCGCAATGACTTTGATTTCTGGCATCAGCTGTTTGATGAGCACCGCGACCCCAGCGGCTAAACCGCCACCGCCGACTGGTACAAAAATGTAATCAAGGTGGCCATTTTGTTGCAGCATTTCCATGCCAATAGTGCCTTGCCCTGCAATGACCAGTGGGTGATCGAACGGTGGGACAAACGTATAACCTTGCTCGTGAGCCAAGCGTTCCGCTTCGGCTTTGGCTTCATCAAAGTTGTTGCCATGCAAAATCACCAAACCGCCAAAACCGCGCACCGCTTCGACTTTGATATCAGGGGTAGTTTTAGGCATCACAATGGTGGTTTTAATGCCTAATTTTGTTCCCGATAGAGCCATTCCCTGCGCGTGGTTGCCTGCTGACGCGGCAATCACCCCAGCTTGTTTTTGCACCTCAGATAAACTCGACACCATATTATAAGCGCCGCGTAATTTAAAAGAGTGCACAGGCTGGCGATCTTCACGCTTGAGCTGAACGCGATTTTTGATGCGCGCCGATAAGCGGGGCATATCCTGCAGTGGCGTCACCGTTGCGACGTCATACACGGGGGCGCGCAGGATCTGGCGCAGATAATCTGCGCCAGTTTGAGTTGCGTTACCTGAGTCGCTCATCCGCTAGCCCTCTAGCTTAGATTTGTCTCGAACAGCCCCTTTATCAGCGCTGGTGGCCATACTTGCGTAGGCTTTCAATGCCAAAGAGACTTCACGCTGGCGATTGACAGGTTTCCAACCGAGCTGGTCTTGTTTTACGCGGCGCTCAGCCAGTTCAGCTTCTGAAACGTTGAGCGTAATGGAGCGGTTTGGAATATCGATGGCGATAATATCCCCAGAATTCACCAAACCTATCGTTCCGCCGTTCGCAGCTTCTGGAGAAACGTGACCAATTGATAAACCGGAAGTCCCCCCAGAGAAACGACCGTCAGTCAGTAGCGCGCACTCTTTGCCTAGCCCCATTGATTTGAGGTACGTGGTTGGGTAAAGCATTTCTTGCATACCCGGGCCGCCTTTCGGGCCTTCATAGCGGATGACGACAACATCACCAGCCTTCACTTTACCGCCTAAAATACCTTCAACGGCACTTTCTTGGCTTTCAAAGACCACGGCTGGGCCTGCAAATTTCAGGCTACCTTCATCAACCCCTGCTGTCTTGACAATACAGCCGTCAACGGCAATGTTGCCTGATAGGACGGCTAGGCCACCATCTTGGCTAAAAGCATGCTCTTTGGTACGAATACAGCCTTCTTTGCGATCGTCATCGAGGCGATCCCATCGGCATTGTTGTGAGAAGGCTTTAGTGGTACGAATACCCGCAGGACCGGCACGGAAAAAGGTTAAGACGTCTTCATCTTGCGTTTGCATAATGTCGTATTGAGCCAGCTGCTCTTTCATCGATAAACCCAACACGGTGCGAGTTTGATTGTTGATGAGACCGGCGCGATCCAATTCACCAAGAATCGCCATCACGCCACCCGCGCGGTGTACATCTTCCATATGATATTTTTGAGTCGATGGCGCGACTTTACACAGATGAGGTACGCGGCGTGACATGCGGTCGATATCACCCATGTCAAAATCGATTTCACCTTCTTGAGCGCCTGCTAATAGGTGCAATACGGTGTTGGTTGAGCCGCCCATGGCAATATCGAGCGCCATCGCATTTTCGAATGCGGCTTTGTTGGCAATATTACGCGGTAAGGCGGATGCATCATCTTGTTCGTAGTACCGCTTGGTTAATTCAACAATGCGTTTACCTGCGTTGATGAAGAGCGCCTCACGATCGGCATGCGTGGCCAACATCGAACCATTACCTGGTTGAGAAAGTCCCAACGCTTCGGTGAGACAGTTCATTGAGTTGGCGGTAAACATGCCAGAACAAGAACCACAGGTTGGGCAGGCCGAGCGTTCAATTTGTTCACTTTGTGCGTCGGAGACTTTAGGGTCAGCGCCTTGGATCATCGCATCGACTAAATCGAGTTTGATGATTTGATCAGAAAGCTTGGTTTTACCCGCTTCCATTGGCCCGCCAGAAACAAAGATAACGGGAATATTAATGCGCAGTGCCGCCATCATCATCCCAGGGGTGATTTTGTCGCAGTTGGAAATGCAGACCATCGCATCAGCGCAGTGTGCATTAACCATGTACTCGACAGAGTCTGCGATCAACTCGCGTGAGGGCAGTGAGTACAGCATGCCGCCATGCCCCATGGCGATACCATCATCTACCGCGATGGTATTAAATTCTTTGGCGATGCCGCCGGCTTTTTCGATTTCACCCGCAACCAATTGCCCCATATCTTTGAGGTGCACGTGGCCCGGTACGAATTGAGTGAACGAGTTAACCACCGCAATAATCGGTTTACCGAAATCTTCATCTTTGACGCCAGTGGCGCGCCATAATGCGCGCGCTCCAGCCATATTACGTCCGTGTGTCGTCGTTGCGGATCTATACTTTGGCATTGTCTATCGTCCTCTATTACTTCGGTTGTGGGTACACGTAATCCAACCAGCCCCACTTGTCTTCAGTGGTGCCGTTAAATAGGCCGAAGTAAGCTTCTTGCATCACTTTCGTGATTGGCCCACGTTTGCCCTCTCCAACCGTAATTTGGTCTACGCTCCGTACAGGGACGATTTCGGCGGCGGTGCCAGTCATAAAAATTTCGTCAGCAAGATAGAGAGCTTCACGCGCAATGTTCACTTCACGCACTTCGTAGCCCATCTCTTTAGCCAGCGTCATGATCGAATCACGCGTGATACCCGGCAAGATGGAGCTGGTGGTTGGTGGCGTGAGCAGCACACCGTTTTTGATGACGAAAATGTTTTCGCCTGCACCTTCAGATAAATAACCATCCACGCTTAAGGCGATACCTTCGGCATAGCCATGACGACGAGCTTCACCACCGACAAGCAGAGACGATAAATAGTTACCACCCGCTTTGGCTGCGGTTGGAATGGTGTTTGGCGCAGCGCGATGCCAGCTAGAAACCATCGCATCCACACCATTTTCTAGCGCTTCATCACCTAAGTAAGCACCCCAAGGGAAGGCGGCAATGATTAACTCCATTTCAGTGTTCACTGGGGGGCAAACGCCAAGGCCGACGTTGCCAACAAAGCCAAGTGGGCGAATGTAGGCTGAATCCAGTTTATTGACGCGCAATGTTTCACGTGTCGCTTCCATGATCTCTTCTATCGTATAGGGGATAGGGAAACGGTAAATTTTTGCTGAATCTTTTAGGCGTTGAGCGTGCTCTTTATGACGGAAGACGATTGGACCTTTAGGAGTGTTATAACAACGCACACCTTCAAACACCGAAGTGCCGTAGTGCATCGCGTGTGTCAGTACATGAACGTTTGCATTTGCCCACGGAACCATTTCACCGTTGAACCAAATGTAATCTGCAGTTTTTGTTGCCATTTATTGCCTTCCTTATGCACAAATCTTTTGTTGTAAATTGTTATTCGGTAGTTCGTTATTTTTTATTGGGGTGACATCGACACTGCGAATATCCCATAATTTTTCAATTTGATTGATCAGTGTGCTGATGGGGCGATCACTATCAACAATGATTTCAACACTGGCGACTTTGCTGGCGTGGTTTTGCGTTGCGGCCACTTGTTTTATCACAAATCCACGATGGCGAATCACGCGCAGAACACGCTCTAATAGCACCGGTTTATCATCGGCTTTGATGTCTAATAGGTATCTATCCATTAGGTGTTCTCCAACATATCACTATTTGAGGCGCCCGGTGGTACAAGCGGCCATACGTTTTCTTCTTCATCAATCAAAACGTGAAGCAGATAAGCTGTTTTGCTGGCCAGCATTTCTTTAAGTGCTGGTTCAACTTCTTCTTTTTTGGTGATGGTTTTGCCAGGAATATCGAACGCCTTAGCTAGCATCACGAAATCTGGGTTGTCATCCAAAATCGTTTCACTATGGCGGCCATCAAAGAACAGCGATTGCCATTGGCGCACCATACCCAAACGATGGTTGTTCAGTAGTACCATCTTGACCGGGATTTGGCGGCGCTTGAGCGTACCAAGTTCTTGAACATTCATCATGAACGAGCCATCCCCGGAAATGAGAATGGATTGATCATCTGGGCGAGCAACGGCAGCACCCATTGAGGCGGGCAACCCAAAGCCCATAGTTCCAAGGCCAGCTGAGGTGATGAAGTTCTGTGGAGCACGCGGCTGAATGTGCTGCGCGGCCCACATTTGATGTTGGCCAACGTCGGTTGAGACGATGGCTGAATCGGGCATCATGTCGGACAGTTGTTTGAGTAACAATGGTGCAAAAATGAGATCGCCCGGGTGGTCATAGCGCCACTTAAAGCCACTGCGCAAACTTTCACTGTGGTGAACCCACGGTGCGATATCACGCGTCAGTTCCAGTTGTGGAAGAATGAGATTGATGTCACCACGTAGTGACGCATTGGCGATACGGAGTTTATTAAACTCGGCCGCATCGATATCGATATGAATCACTTTGGCGTGTGGTGCAAAAGTATCCAGTTTTCCCGTTACTCGGTCATCAAAGCGCGCTCCAACCACAATCAACAAATCACACTCTTGAACGACCAAGTTTGCCGCCTTAGTCCCGTGCATACCAAGCATGCCAAGGTAATGCGGATCATGACGCTCAATCGTGCCCAAGCCTTTTAAAGTGCTTACTGATGGCATCGGATTGAGGCGTAAAAACTCGCGTACGGAATCGGTCGCTTTGGCCAGTTGAACGCCACCGCCAACATACAATACAGGACGAGAGCTTTGTGAAAGCAGTTGTTGCGCTGCGTGAAGCTGCTCTTGGCTGGCAACTGGCATGGCTGGCGCAGTGAACGCAGGTAGCTCAGTCACGGGGGTTTTTGCCAGTTGTACATCTTTAGCGATATCCACAATCACCGGGCCGGGGCGACCCGCTTTCGCTACCTCAAAGGCTTCGGCAAGGGTGGGTGCGAGATCGTGGATATCGGTAACGAGGTAGCTGTGTTTGGTGCAAGAGAGTGACATACCAATCACGTCCATCTCTTGAAAAGCATCGGTACCAATGTGTGAGCTTGCGACTTGGCCGGTGATGGCGACAAGGGGGATTGAGTCAAGAAATGCATCGGCAAGACCGGTGACCAAATTGGTCGCTCCGGGTCCTGAGGTGGCCATGCACACCGCGACATCTTGTGTCGAGCGCGCCATGCCAATCGCCGCCATGGCTGCACCTTGTTCGTGGCGACAGAGAATGTGTTCTACACCGCCATCGTATAATGCATCATAGATTGGCATGATAGCGCCGCCGGGATAACCAAAAACGGTTTTGATTCCCTGCTGCTTTAATGCGGCTACAACCAGTTGTGCTCCTGTCATCGTAACCCTCCCAAACTGTGTATGGCACAGTAAACCATGTTGTGTTTGCACTTCATGTGCGCTCCCATTCTTCCTGTCATATCGGGTTGGATAATCGCCAACCAGTATGAACTTTTTAGTTTAATAGTTGTAAAAAAACCCCCGGACTTTTCAGTGCGGGGGTCTTTTGAATCTGGTGGTTATTTTGCGCCCACTAGCCCCCGCGCGGAATCAATAATGACCACGATAATCAGGCTTAGCAGTAGGTTAATGTGAGCGTTCAAATTCATCACTTAATTCTTAAAATAGTTGGCGTAATATCTTACGAAATTGTTTGCGTCTCTAGTGGTAACACACAATTCCGTTAAATGACAAGCAAAAACTCATTCTTTTTTCACATTCTTTCAGCATCACAACAAGCTATATAACAATCTCTCGTGTGCAAATAAGGGCGCAGAAACACAACGAACACTTTTTAAATAACCACGAAGGAATGAAATGGGACTCGCAATTATTCACAGCCGAGCCAGTGTTGGCGTGCAAGCACCGACAGTGACAGTTGAAGTACATATTAGCAATGGTATGCCCGGTTTTACGTTGGTCGGCTTGCCTGAAACGACGGTCAAAGAGTCTCGTGATCGCGTGCGCAGCGCTATCATTAATTCCCGCTTTGAGTTTCCCGCCAAGCGTATTACGGTCAATCTAGCGCCGGCGGATCTCCCCAAAGAGGGTGGTCGATTTGATTTACCGATCGCGTTGGGTATTTTGGCGGCCTCACAGCAGATAGCGCTAACGAAGTTAGATGGGTATGAGTTTATTGGTGAATTAGCCTTATCTGGTGAGTTGCGTCCTGTTAAAGGTGTATTACCCGCCGCTTTAGCTGCGAATCGAGCCAAGCGCTGTTTGGTTGTGCCTCATGATAATGGTGATCAAGCTGCGTTAGTGGCAAAAGATCAGCATAAATCGGCGCAAACACTGCTTGAGGTGTGTGCTGATTTGTGTGGCCAGCAAACCCTCTCTCTTTTTCAAACCGAACCTAAACCATGCCGAGCGAAAAATACTCGCGATCTGCAAGATATCATTGGTCAACAGCAAGGAAAGCGAGCGTTAGAAATCGCAGCTGCGGGCAACCATAACCTGCTTTTTCTCGGTCCACCCGGAACGGGTAAAACCATGCTTGCCTCTCGGTTGTGTGATTTATTACCAGAAATGAATGAAGATGAAGCGATGGAAACTGCTTCGGTTGCTTCTCTGACTCCACAAGACATCAACCAGCACAACTGGAAGCAAAGGCCATTTCGCTCGCCTCATCATTCCAGTTCAATGGCGGCGCTGGTCGGTGGCGGTTCTATTCCTAGGCCGGGGGAAATTTCTTTGGCACACAATGGGTTATTGTTTCTTGATGAAATGCCGGAATTTGAACGAAAAGTGCTCGACTCATTGCGTGAGCCATTAGAGTCAGGTGAAATTATTATTTCAAGAGCGCAAGGCAAAACGCGTTTTCCAGCTCGCTTTCAATTAGTGGGAGCGTTGAACCCCAGCCCAACCGGCTATTACGAAGGCACGCAAGCCAGAGCCAACCCGCAGAGTATTTTGCGCTATTTGGGACGCTTATCGGGGCCACTGCTTGATCGCTTTGACATGTCGATAGAAATCCCCTCGCTTCCCAAAGGAATGCTGGCAAATGGCGGCGAAAGAGGTGAAGCAACGGCTGTGGTTAAAGAAAGAGTGTTGATTGCTCGTGAACGGATGGTGATTCGTAATGGTAAGGTTAATGCTTTGTTGGGGAGCCGAGAAATTGAACAGTATTGCCCTTTAAGTAAGGCTGACGCCGAATTTTTGGAAAATGCACTGCACCGCCTAGGGCTCTCCATCCGCGCGTATCATCGCATTATCAAAGTGGCGCGTACGATTGCTGATTTAGAAGGGGCCGAGCAGATTGCTAAGCCCCATCTAGCGGAAGCGCTCGGCTATCGAGCGATGGACCGCTTGTTGAAACAACTGACCGCACAAGCGGTGTAATGAACTTAAAATTGGTAATTTAACCCTAGCGCTGTAAAGAGAGACGATTCGTCGTAAAACGAGAGGTTTGAGCTCGATTGGTTATAACCGGCTAAAGCGATTAATGACCAATCATCCCAATCCATAAATTGGCTGTATTCGTACGCGAAGAATAGGCTCAGTTCATCGTCATTACGCACAGTGTGATTAAACAGTGAATTTCCACCTTGATAGTCGCGCTTGGTATAACCAGCGGTCAGCGCCAGTTTATGGCGATTGATAAACGTGAAGTAGGAGAGATCGGCGGCGTAAGAGTGATGAGTATTGGCGTCGCCATCCGCTTGGTGGTTGATATAAGTGATGGAGGGCTGTAACAAACTGGTTGGGCTCAGAGAGTAACGGTACTGCCCTTTTAGGTAGTAACTTTTACCATCACGAGCCAGTTCAGGGCTTGGAAACTGATCGTTGTCGATCTCTTTGGTCGCGTAAGCGACATCGATAGTCCATGGGCTGCCTTGAATACTATTGAATGTTAATCGGTAGGCATTTCCTGACTCATCGGTTTCTTGGCGCTGACTGTTTAGTTGGTAAGGGTTAGCCCAGGTTTTTCCAGACATCACGGTCGGCAAAAAAGCCACATCAACCACGGTACCTGTCTCCATCTCATATTGATACCCCAGCTGAAGCGCTAAAGTGCCGACGGCAATATCATCACGTGAGGTGCCTAGATAAACCTGTTGTTGACGTTTGTCCCCGAAGGTGTAAGCAAGGTTACCCAAAGGCCCAACGGCAAAGTTTGACTGCCGGCTACTCTTTGTTTCGAGTGATGTAATACGCTCATCTCCACCCGTATCAAATGATGATTGGGAAGATGCAAAAATAGTATTAATGGCAATCTCACCACTTAAACCTGTTTTTGGAGCCAGTTCGGCAGATACATGAAAAGCCAGAGCGCTAACAAGCGTCATGGACAGGTATTTATTCATTAGGAGTTTCCATACTTTGATTCAATAGTGGTTAAGTATATGAATAAACTTGGATGACGACACGATAAAACTAATCTGACCGTTTTATGAATGAAGGGTGAGTCTTGTCTTAGGCATACACAGTTTTGTGCTGCGATGGCTTGTTTTTCAATATTGGTTGTATGAGAAAGTGCTGCAAGGTTGAACTTGATTAAGTAAAAATGAGGAGCCGTTGCTCCTCATTTTTGAATGATTACTTGGTCAGTAGGTAATTGACCAGTTCGAAGTATTCATTGGTCGATTTAACACCTTGTCCCTGCACCAAATAATGATTGTTAACCACGACAGCAGGCACACCTGAAAGGCCGCTTTCTTGGAACTGTTTGTCAAAGCGGCGCACCATTGAATCGACGGCAAAACCATTAAAGGCGGCATCAAATTTTGCTGCATCAATGCCTTCGTCTAGGAAGATTTGACGTAGATCCGCATCATCTCTTGGTGGTTTGCGCATCGTGTGGATGCGGTTAAACATCACGGGCACCATTTTGTCTTCAACTTTGAGGGCAAGCATGGTGGCGTAAGCTTTACTCATTGATTTACCCATAGAGCCACCCATAAAAGAAACATGGTTTTTCTGCAGAGTAACCCCTTGTGGGAGCTGCTTTTTCAGTTGGGCGATGATCGGCTCAAAGGTATTGCAGTGTGGGCAGTAAAAGGAGAAAAACTCCGTCACGGTTGGATTTTTAGAGGGTTCAAGATCAAGCACTTTATAATGCTCACCTTCTTTAAATTGGGCTGCATGAGCCGATAAGCTCAGCAGTAAGGTTGCAACCAGTGCAAAAAGCTTCTTCATTGTGTACTCCATTTATTGCTTCAAGGTGACTTACCATTGTGGCATTAGTGAGAGTGTTGGCTCGTCTAATGCTGCTATTTGTTCTTTAAACGCAAGCACTTGGCTTTCCCAATATTTAGGGTCATTAAACCAAGGGAAGGCGAGTGGAAAAGCAGGGTCCTGCCATCGTTTGGCCAACCATGCCATGTAATGCACCATTCGTAGACCGCGTAACGGTTCAATTAGTTTCAATTCGGCTGGATTAAAATCGTGAAACTCTTGATACGACTCTAAGATAATGTCCAACTGCATTCGCTTATCTTGCAATTCGCCATTGAGTAGCATCCACAAATCCTGTACTGCTGGTCCATTGCGAGCATCGTCTAAATCGACAAACATGGGCCCATCTCGCCACAAAATATTGCCTGGATGGCAATCACCATGCAAGCGGATGGCCGCGGATTTTGCTGGCCATTGCTGTTCAATTTTGTTGATCAATAACGATAAGTCACTGAAAAAGGTATTTTGCAAGTGCTGAGGTATGAAGGACGCATTTTCCAATAGCTTTTTGGGTTGATAAAGATACTCATCTAAGCTGATGGTCGGGCGATGAACAAAAGTACGAGTGGCACTGATGTGATGAATGCGTCCAAGAAACCGGCCCACGCCTTCTAATTGGTCCATATTGTCCACTTCAAACTGCCGCCCACCCACACTGTTAAACAGCGCGAAATGATAGCCCTGATAGTGATGTAAGGTTGCACCGTTGATGAGTAATGGCTCAGCAATCGGAATTTCCGCCGCGTACAGCTCGCGTGTGAAATCGTGCTCCTCTTGAATTTGCTCAACACTCCAGCGCTGAGGTCGATAGAATTTCACCACATATCGTTGGCGTTCTTCATCGATGAATTGATAAACGCGGTTTTCGTAACTGTTGAGTGCCAGAAATCCTGATTCAGCACGAATGCCGATGCTTTCTAAGGCATACCACATGGTATCAGGGGTGAGTGCATCAAAATGGAAAGAAGCTTTGGTCATGATTAAAAAGGGCCCATTACTGAGCCCTTTTCCATTCGTTACGAAGTTAGAGTTTATTAATAAAGCGGCTCTCAACTTCTATCGTGAATTGGTTACTGTCCGTGAGTATAAACTGAATCGTCGCTATAGGAGAGCTGAGTTTGTCAGGAGCGACGCCAAGGCTGGTTGGTAGGTTCAATACCTCTCCTGGTTTGACTTGGATGGTTTGTTTACCATACCAAGAGACGTCCGATAGCCCTTTCACGTCAAGCTTATACTCTTGCGTTTGCTGAGTTTTGTTGATGACTTTCAAGGTGTAAGTGTTCTCAATTTCACCATTGCTGTTGGTTTTAAATAGCTGGTTTCTATCACGCAATACACTCAAGCCGACCGGATCAACACTGGCCACTTGTGCCACAAAAAGGCCACACATCATTAGTAGCACAGCGCCATAGCCAAGTAATTTGGGGCGCAATATTTTAGTGTGGTGACCGGAGAGGCGGTGCTCCGTGGTATAGCTGATGAGCCCTTTTTCATAGCCCATACGTTCCATCGTGGTATCGCACGCATCAATACAAGCGCCGCAGTTAATGCATTCGTACTGCAAGCCATCACGAATATCGATGCCAGTCGGACACACTTGTACGCACAAATCACAATCAATGCAGTCACCTAAACCGAGTGCTCTGTGATCGGCTTTACGAGCGCGTGGCCCACGAGTTTCACCGCGTTTGCTGTCATAGCCAACAATAAAGGTATCTTTGTCAAACATCGCAGACTGAAAGCGAGCATAAGGACACATATGGATGCAGACGATCGAACGCATCCAGCCTGCATTTCCGTAAGTACAAAGGGTGAAAAAGAGTACCCAGAAGACGGGCCAGAAACTTTCATCGAGTGTGAAAAAGTTCACCACGAGTTCGCGTACCGGGACGAAATAGCCGACAAAAGTAAAACCAGTACCGAGTGCAATCGCCAGCCAAGCAATGTGTTTGATGGCTTTTCTTATAGCAAGATTAGCTGTGAGTTTTCCTGAGTCCTGCTTGCGGCGTTTATTGGCGGCGCCTTCGAGTTTTTCTTCAAACCAAATGTAGATAAATGTCCACACAGTTTGCGGGCACAGATAGCCACACCAGACACGGCCAAGAAAAGTGGTAATAAAAAACAGGCCGAATGCCGCAATCATAAACAACAGGGCCAGTAGAGTTAAGTCTTGTGGGTAAAGTGTGGTGCCGAAAAAGTTAAATTGCTGATGGCCGATATCGAGCAAAATCGCTTGGCGATCACCATAAGAGATCCACGGTACTAAAGTAAAAAGCAGCAGTAAAAACCAGCCACCATAGCGGCGGAGTTGTTGATAAGTACCTTTACTTTCGCGCACATAAATACGGTTGCTGGGGTTAAAACGGTCACCGTTGCCTTTGTGAGTTTTGGGGTTGAATATTTTAGGAGTCACATCCTTTATATCGATTTTGTCCTGACTCATGAAATGATCCTTGTTGGGCTGTAAGGTGTGATTTCTTTTAGTTCACACTCTGCGACATTGCTGTTTTCTCTTTGGGTACAATACCAAGATGAGAAATTATCATTGTTCAATCTTTATTTATTAAGCGGCAAGTATAACGCCAATAACAATTTTATTTCTTTAACACTATCAACCTTTAACAATAAAGCCTCAACTCGTGAGGCTTATCGCTAATAATAAAAAAGCGACCTAATAAGGCCGCTATCTTGATCACTATCACAGGGGTTACATCATTTTATGATGCCACGCGCGCGTAAAATGGCTGTTTTAAAATCATCTTCCTGATCTTTCTTCAGGCCAGGAATCATTTCGTCTTTGGCGCTGTTGCGCATTTTTAGATGGTAGATCAATACATCATCCGTGAGTGCTTCTAAAGGTCCTTTATAACCCGCTTCTTGAGCCAGTTTGGTGATGAATTGCATTAAGTTGAGCTGCTGATCTTTTTGCCATTCAGGCGCAAGTAGTTCAATTAGCTCTTCAATTCGATGACATTGCATTCTCTTTTCCCCAATTTTTATAAGTATTTTGAGTAAAGGTACCAAATTGCGGATTGAAGTCCAATTGAGCGCAAAGAAAAAGCGCAGGGTTTAGCTGCGCTTTTTAATTATGCTGCCTGAACAACATTAGTTGTGCTCGATGCAGTAAGGGCATTTTTTTCAACTAAAGTCATTGCTGGAGCGACTTTTTTTGCAGTCGGAGCAGCAGCAAAACCACTACGACGACGCATTGCACTACGGTTTGTGTGCGAAAACCTGACAGCTGTTGGGCGCATTCATTAACCTAACGGTCAGGCACATCCATTGCCAATCTAATGGCCTGAATCACCATGAGTTGAGCTTCATAATTGAAGGGTGGCTCTTCTGGCTCTCGCCAATCCAAATAATGATTCAGGAATAACGATATGCTTTCATATCGTAGTTAGATTAGCACCAAGTTTTGAATTGATCGATAGTTGAACGATTGTTGAGATGAATATTCTTGCAAATAAAGCTTAAAATTGTGTGAGATGCTTGGTTGAGTTTGTCATCTGATCGGCATTACATCGCGTTTTGTTAAATAGGAGGTACCTATTTCGTTTACAAAAACTCGCGATTTATCGCTCTCCTTGATACCCGTTTCGTTACGAAATTTGTATTTAGGCTTACGACTGTAAGCTGAGTTGTGCAATACTAAGCCCACATTTTTTTGCTTTTGGTATGGTGTTTATGTCTGCTGTTGACAATGACGGCTATGGTGCTGGTGAAGAACGGGCGAATGCACTGAGTCATGGTTTGGGGCTATTGCTTAGTTTTGTCGGTTTAGTCTTGCTGCTGATCAAGGCAACAAGTGCGCAGGCCGATGCATTGACTTATATCAGCATGAGTCTCTATGGTGGCAGCATGATAGCGTTATTCCTTGCTTCAACGCTGTATCACTCCGTTGCGACACCGAAAGCCAAACGCTGGCTAAAAACGTTCGACCACTGTGCCATTTATCTACTGATTGCCGGAAGTTACACACCCTTTTTGTTGGTTAGCCTTCGCACTCCTTTGGCGATAGGTCTTATGGTGGTGATCTGGCTGCTGGCGCTGCTCGGTATCATCATGAAAATTGCCTTTGTCTACCGTTTTAAAAAGTTCTCACTAGTGACTTATTTGGCGATGGGGTGGTTATCCTTGGTTGTGATCTACCAACTGGCCCTCAATATCGAGGTCGGTGGTTTGGTGCTACTTGCTGTTGGTGGTTTGGTTTATTCGCTCGGGGTGATTTTTTATGTAGCGAAACGCATTCCCTATAACCATGCGATTTGGCATTTATTCGTGCTAGGTGGCAGTGCTTGTCACTTTTTTGCGGTTTACCTTTTTGTTCACCCAGTAAGTGCTTAACGCATTTCAACCCGCTCAATGTTGGCCGAAATTTGATAACCTTGCTGGCGATCAACCTGAAGGGTAATCGGCTTTCCTTGCGCTTGAGTTTGTGGGCGTAAATAGCTATCAGCCATCCGTTTAATGGATTGCCAAATGGGTAACTGCTGAGTGAGCAGTGGTTGACCTTGCTCGTCATAAAGAGTGATGCTGAGCACCACCGCAATGACAGATTGCGAGCTTTGATTGGTGATGGCTGTTGGGATAACGAGTGTATCTCCTTGGTAGTAAGCCGCGCCGAGTACCACTTCCACTCCAGAATCTGACAGTTGTAAAATAGGTTTTTCACTCCCCATCTCAAAGGTGGTTGCTCGGGCTTTTTGAGTAATAGGGGCCGCATGAATGACGGTTTCCGGCGCCATTGATAGCGGTTCAACATATTGCCATGTGAAATCATCATTGAGTTTCACTTGGCGGCCATCTTCTAAGGTCAGAACTTGCGCGCAAGATGCTGCGCTTGCTGTCATGCTTAACAGCATCATTATCACAGGTATTGTCTTCATCTTAACGTCGCCAAAATGCAGGGAAAAACAGAACGATAATCGTCAAAATTTCTAAACGCCCCATCAACATCCCTAAGCTCAGAACCCACTTTGCTGCGTCAGGCAGTGGTGCGAAGTTGCCCGTTGGACCAATCACTGAGCCCATTCCGGGACCAACGTTGGCCACTGCTGTGATGGAACCTGAAATGCTGGTGACAGGATCAAGGCCCATTGCACTGAGCGCGCCTGCGATAGCAATGACAGTGATAAAAAAGGTTAAACCAAAAGCGACGACTGAGCGGACAATATCATCATTAACCGGACGATGATTATAGCGCTGTACGAAGATGCCTGATGGATGGACCAACTTCATAATTTGTTTATTGAGCAGCGTCATCGCAATTTGGAAGCGGAACACTTTAATCCCACCAGAGGTTGAGCCGGAACAAGCTCCTGCTGACATTAAGAAGATGAACAGCGTGCTTGGCAGTGCGCCCCAGGCGGTGAAATCTTCCAAACCAAAACCAGTAGTCGTGACCACTGAAACGATATTAAACATCGCCACTCGCAGGGCGTCCAACCAGTAGTAGCCTAGTTTGAGATTCAGCCACAACGCAATGATGAGACTGGCAATTAGGAAAAGATAAGCAAATCCGCGAACTTGTGCGTCTTTTATGATCACTTTGATATTTTGTTTTCGGGCCGCAGCGACAAACAGTAGAAAGGGTAAGCCCCCCAAAAACATAAACAGCGTTGCTACCCAATGTGCACCGTTTGAGAAGTGGTTCATCGAACCGTCGGAGGTGGAATATCCACCAGTCGACAAGGTGGTGAATGAGTGGTTGATCGCTTCAAAAAGCGTCATGCCAGTGAGGATGTAGCCAATCAAGCACAGTAAGGTCAGTACCAAATAGACCAGCACAATATTTTTCGCGACAGTTTTGGCGCGTGGGCTACTTTTATCGGACCAATCTGACGATTCGGTTTGGAACAATTTCATCCCACCCACATTGAGCATTGGTAATACCGCTACCGCCATTACGATAAACCCAACCCCACCAAGCCATTGCAGAATAGAACGCCACAACAAGATGCTGGGCGGCATATTATCAAGGCCACTGAGCACGGTTGAACCTGTAGTGGTTAACCCTGACATGGTTTCAAAGTAGGCGTCGGTAAAGCTGATGTGGTTGATAAAGACGAAAGGGAGCGCCGCGAAAGCGCTGGCAACCGTCCACACTAAGCTGGTGATGAGAAACATATCGCGCACGCTGAGCTTAAAGTGCGCGGTACGCCCCAAGCTTAAGCAGATAAAGGCGACAATATGGGTGATGATGACCGCTTGAGCAAAATCAAGGAAGCCACCCGTACCGGTAAAAAAAGCGACCAGTGTCGGCACATACATAAATAGGGCGAGCTTAGACAGCACGAGTCCTATAACGAATGAAATGGGGCGTAAATTCAGCATGACGCCAATGACCTATAGGAAAAATGGGCTAGGTTGGAACAAGGCTTCCACATCGGGCACGTACTTTTTATCCACTAAGAACATCACCACGTGATCATCTTGCTCGATAATAGTGCGGTCATGGGCGATTAACACTTCTTCACCACGCACAATCGCGCCAATGGTTGTGCCCGGTGGCAGTTTAATATCACCCACTGCGCGTCCCACCACTTTAGAGGTGTTTTGGTCGCCATGTGCAATTGCCTCAATCGCCTCTGCTGCGCCACGTCGTAGCGAAGAGACGTTAACGATATCGGCACGACGTACGTGAGTCAGCAGTGCGGAAATGGTGGCTTGTTGGGGTGAAATCGCGACATCAATCACGCCGCCTTGTACGAGGTCGACATACGCGCCACGCTGGATAAGTACCATCACTTTTTTCGCGCCCATACGCTTGGCGAGCATGGCGGACATGATGTTGGTTTCATCTTCGTTGGTGAGCGCAATAAATACATCGACTTGGTCGATGTTCTCTTCGGCTAGCAGCTCTTGGTCCGCCGCATCACCACAAAATACTATGGTGTTTTCTAACTCTTCCGATAACTGCTCTGCACGTGGGTAATTACGCTCAATCAGTTTAACGCTGTAGCTGTGCTCTAAACGTTTAGCTAAGCTTGCCCCAATGTTACCCCCGCCAACAATCATGATACGACGATAGGTTTTTTCCAGCCGCTGTAGCTCACTCATGACCGAGCGAATATGATTACTGGCGGCCACGAAGAACACTTCATCGTCAGCTTCAATAATGGTAGTGCCTTGCGGGCGAATCGGCCGACCTTGGCGGAAAATGGCCGCGACGCGGGTATCAATGTGCGGCATGTGTTCACGTAGCGCTGAAAGAGCATTACCCACCAATGGCCCGCCGTAGTAAGCTTTCACAGCCACTAGGCTCACTTTCTCTTCGGCAAAACTCACTACTTGCAGTGCGCCGGGGTATTGGATCAACCGTTCAATATAGCTCGTCACTAGCTCTTCAGGAGCGATGAGGTGATCCACCGGGATCGCGCCTGACTGAAACAAAGTCTCTTTTTCAAGCAGATATTCAGGAGAACGAATACGCGCAATTCGGTTGGGCGTATTAAACAAAGAGAACGCCACCTGGCATGCCGCCATGTTGGTTTCGTCGGTATTGGTGACCGCAACCAGCATGTCCGCGTCCTGTGCGCCCGCTTCACGCAGTACATCAGGGTGGCTGGCGTGGCCATGAATCACCCGCAAATCGTACTTGTCTTGCAGCTCGCGCAAGCGGTCACTATTTTTGTCGACAATGGTGATGTCATTGTTCTCGCCGACCAAGTTTTCGGCCAGTGTGCCACCGACCTGACCTGCACCAAGAATAATGATTTTCATACTCTGTTCTCTTTCTACCTGCCGAATATCGGCCACTGAAAAGGCAGCAGTAATGCTGCCAATGTGCGTCGAATTTACGCTTGTTTGGTTAATACTGCGTAGTAAAAACCGTCCATATCTTCTTCTCCGGGGAGTATCTGACGCCCCGGCTGCTCACGATCGGAACCCACTAATTGAGCGTTATGAGTTCGTTCTAAGAAGGCTTTGACCTGCAAGCTGTTTTCTTGTGGAGTGACTGAGCAGGTTGCGTAAACCATAGTGCCACCGACTTTTAATTGCTTCCACATTGCGTCCAGTATTTCGCTTTGTAATTGAGCCAATGCCTCAATATCGCTACCACGACGTAGCCATTTGATGTCTGGATGACGGCGAATAACCCCAGTGGCAGAGCAAGGTGCATCTAATAAAATTCGGTCAAATTGTTCGCCATGCCACCACTCTTCAGGATAACGAGCATCACCGCAGATCACATCAGCGCGAAGTTGCAGGCGTTCTAAGTTGTCATAGACGCGTTCAAGGCGGGTTGCATCGCTGTCAATCGCAACCACTTCAGTATCGTGTGTGTGCTCCAGGATGTGCGCGGTTTTACCCCCTGGGGCGGCGCAGCAATCTAAAATCAGCTCGCCTGCTTTAGGTTGAAGGTAGTCAATCGCTAACTGCGCAGCGGCATCTTGCACCGATACCCAACCACGATCAAAACCGGGTAAAAGCGTTACATCGCAAGGTGCAGCGAGTTTTATTGCGTCGGCGGCGTGAGAGTGCACGCTGCACTCGATATTTTCGCTAGCTAGTAGTGCAAGATATTCATCACGAGTGTGGTGCTGACGGTTGACGCGCAACCACATTGGCGCTTTTTGATTGTTCGCTTGCACAACCGTTTCCCACTGTTCTGGGTACGCTTGTTGTAACAGTTTAAGTAGCCAACTTGGGTGGCCATATTTGCCTGCGTTGTGGCTAACGGCGATAGCGTCCAGTGCTTCTTGATCGCGCAAGTAGCTGCGCAATACGGCGTTGATTAGTCCACCTAAATTTTCACCGCGCAATGTTTTGGTGCCTTCAACCGTCTCGGCTACTGCGGCGTGAGCGGGAATGCGCATAAAGCTCAACTGGTAGATACCAACTAAAATAAGATGGTGAAAAACCCGCTTTTTCCCTTTCAGTGGGTTGTCCATTAGCTCATTGGCAATTGATTCCAAACGAGGCAAATAACGCAAAGCCCCATAGCAGATCTCTTGCAACAGAGCGTGGTCTCTTGGGCGGATGGTTTTTTGCGCCGCAGGAAGTGCGTGAGAAAGTGAGTGGCCTTTATCAACCACTTGAAACAACACGTTAGCCGCAGCTGCGCGAACATTCATAGAAGTACCGACTTTAAATAAATGAAAATCAATGAGGGCATCTCTGCCCTCGTTAAGGTTTAGCTAAGTTGTGTGCCGACTTCAAACCAGCTTGCGCGCGAATTGAGAATGTCTTGCACTGACATCGCTTTTTTACCCGGCACCTGCAACTGCTCAAGCACCAGTAAGCCGTTGCCGGTTGCCACATAAATACCCGATTTATCGGCTTGAATAATCGTGCCTGCAGGGTGGTCGCTGGTTTGTGCTTCAACGCGACTTTGCCACACTTTAATGCTGTTCTCAGCCACATCAAAATGGCTCATTGGCCATGGATTAAAAGCACGCACGCAGCGTTCAATAAAAGCAGCATCCGCTGACCAATCGATTTTGGCTTCTTCTTTGCTAAGTTTTTGTGCGTAGTTAGCCAATGTATCATCTTGTTGAGTGGCAATCGCTTTGCCACTGGCGATATCGGCGATGCATTCTACCAACGCTTGTGGGCCTAACTCGGACAGTTTGTCATACATAGAAGCGCTGGTGTCTGTTGCCTCAATCGGCAGCTTAGCAATTTTGAGCATATCGCCCGTATCTAGGCCGACATCCATTTGCATGATGGTTACACCCGTTTCACTGTCTCCGGCCCAGATCGAGCGTTGGATCGGTGCGGCACCACGCCACCGTGGCAGAATGGAACCGTGTACGTTAATACAGCCAAGCCTTGGCATATCAAGTACAGCCTTCGGTAGCAGTAATCCGTAGGCGACCACTACCATTAAATCCGCGTTGAGATCGGCGAGCGCTTGCTTGGCTTCGTCGCTCTTAAAGTTCTCTGGCTGATACACAGCAATATTGTGCTCAACGGCCATCTGTTTCACTGGGCTGGCGGTCAGTTTTTTACCGCGCCCTGCCGGGCTATCGGGCTTAGTGTACACCGCGATAACCTCATGCTCCGAAGACAACAACGCCGCCAAATGACGGGCGGCGAAGTCCGGAGTACCTGCAAACACAATGCGTAATGATTGGCTCAAGGTAACCTCACTTAAGTTAGTTTTTTTCGTTATAGCGTTTGATTTTCTCTAGCTTATCTCTAATACGCTTACGCTTTAATGGCGAAAGGTAATCCACAAACAGTTTGCCTTGTAAGTGATCAAGCTCGTGTTGAACACAAATGGCTAAAAGGTCATCCGCTTCAAATGAGAATTCGTTGCCATCACGATCTAACGCTTTGACTGTGACTTCTGCTGCGCGAGGAACAAGGGCGCGTGAGCCCGGGACCGACAGACAGCCTTCTTCAATGCCATCTTCACCGCGTTTCTCTAAGATTTCAGGGTTAATCAGAACCATTGGCTGGTCGCGATTCTCTGAAATATCGATCACAACGATGCGTTGGTGAATATCGACTTGCGTTGCGGCAAGGCCGATACCGTCCTCGTCGTACATAGTCTCAATCATGTCATCGACGATTTTTTGGATCTCAGGTGTCACTTTCTCTACCGGTTTTGCCACGGTACGAAGACGATCATCTGGGAATGTTAATACTTGTAATACAGACATATACACTCGAAATATTGAACTGTGCCGAAACAGCTTAAAGCTTGTTGGCTCAATTCTAGACATTTTATGACCCAAATGACAGCATCCAAATGTTAATAATCTGATTCATCCTTACTTATTTCGGCCAAGGAACAGAGGTCATGTCACGATTTATTCGTTATTTAGTGTGTGTTTTTTTACCGTTGTCATTGGTCGTTAATGCGTTGGCTGCGGAGGATATGGCGCTCACCGTCAAAGCAAATGCCCCGCAGACATACACGGTCGTCAAAGGAGATACCTTGTGGGATATTTCTGCGCTCTATCTTGATAACCCGTGGTTGTGGCCACGTTTATGGCAAATTAACCCAGAGATCGATAACCCGCATTTGATTTATCCCGGCGATAAGCTGACCTTAGTCTGGCGTAACGGACAGCCGGTGTTGAGTTTAAAACCTATGGTCAAGTTGAGTCCGAAAGTGCGTGTGCTTGAGAAAAAAGCGGTTCCGACGGTGCAAGAGGGATTAGTGTTGCCGTATCTGCATACGGATCGCTTACTGGATAAGCAAACATTACAAGAAAGCCAGCGTGTGCTCGGTGCCAGCGACGGTAAACAATACCTGACGGCGCAAGATACGCTCTACATAAGCGGGCAACAGACTCACCCCAAATGGGGTATTTATCGTGAAATCGCTGAGTTTTCTCGTCGTGATGCCGCCGCGAAAAATAAAACCATGGTTGCTTTGCGTTTGATTGCTACTGGTGAATTGGTCTCCGCTGATGAGGCTTTTAGCGGGCTAACCATCACCGCACAGCAACAAGAGATAAGAGTCAATGATATTGCCCTGCCTGAAGTGGGCGTCGAAACCTTAACGCTTTCAACCACTTTTTCCCCATCGCCATCGCGACTACAAGCTGAAACGCATATCCTCGGATCGTTGGAGGGTAGTGAGTATTCGGCGCAGAATCAGGTAGTTGTGATCGATAAAGGCCTTGCAGATCAACTGCGTCAAGGGACGATGTTTGATTTGATTCAAGCCGGTTCTAAAGTGTCTGGAAAAAAAGGACAGCACCAACAGAACCTTGATGAAACCCTGCAATTACCAAGCAGCTTGGTGGGCAGTTTGATGGTCATTCGACCTTATGAATATTTTAGCTTGGCTTTGATTACCGATAGCTGTGTGCCGATTGGTAAAAGTGTAATCGCGGTTTCGCCGCTCAAACCAGAGCTAACAATCGAGCTAAATGAACAAGCCGATACGGATTCGATGGTTAAGGATGATACTGCAAGCTGATGGAGCAGAACGAATTAGCGGCGTGGCTAGCATTCAGCTTTGTGCCAAAATTGGGTGGCAAGAAACTTTCTCGTCTTGCTAGCGTCGCTTCTCTTGCTCATTTAATTGACTATTCCGAGCGGGAGTTAGCCGCGTTGGGTCTAGTTCAAGATCAAATCCGTTATCTGCGCGAGACGGCCCCTCAAGAAGTTGAAGAATGCCTAAGTTGGCAGCAAGCTAATGAGTCTCATCATATCCTTACTCCATTTTGCGATGGTTACCCTTCTTTACTAAAAGAAATTGCTACCGCACCTCCGGTTTTATTTGTCAAAGGACGAATAACAGCACTCTCTGATCCGCAAATGGCGATCGTCGGCAGTCGTAATGCGAGCCCTGATGGCCAACGAGTTGCTCATCAGTTTGCGCGAGAATTTGTGCAACAGGGCTTGCTTGTCACCAGTGGTTTGGCATTAGGTATTGATGGACATGCTCATGACGGTGCGTTGCAAGCGGGTGGTGAGACGATAGCCGTGCTCGGTTCGGGCCTTGAATCTATTTACCCAGCGCGACATAAAAAATTAGCGCAACGGGTGATGGAAAGCGGAGCATTAGTCTCGGAATTTCGTCCCAAAGCCAAACCAAGACCGGATAACTTTCCGCGGCGAAATCGCATTATCAGCGGGTTAGCGGTTGGTGTTTTAGTGGTGGAAGCGGCGGAGAAAAGTGGCTCGTTGATCACGGCGCGCTATGCGGCTGAGCAAGGGCGAGATGTGTTTGTTATTCCGGGCTCCATTGCTAACCCAAATTGCCACGGTAGTAATCAACTTATTCGTTGTGGGGCGTGCTTGGTGCAAAACAGTGAACAAGTATTATCTGAAATCGGCACCTTAGTAGACTGGTCATTGCGCCAAAAGCAGCCTCAACCTGATTTATTTTCTGTACAGAGCGATCAGCAATTGCCATTTGCTGAACTGTTAGCTAACGTAGGAGTAGAGGCTACGCCTGTTGATATTCTTGCGAGCAGGACCCATATACCTGTCCATGAAGTCATGATGCAGCTTTTAGAACTTGAGCTTTCAGGTCATGTTGTTGCCGTTTCTGGCGGCTATATTCGTAAGGGGAAGGGTTAGCTATGATGATGGATATATTGATGTATCTATTTGAAACCTACGTCCATAGCGATGTAGATTTGCAAGTCGATCAAGATGAGCTTGAAGATGAATTGCTTCGAGCCGGTTTTCACCAGAAAGATATCTATAAGGCCCTGAATTGGTTAGAAGAGCTTGCGGCATTGCAACAAACCGATGCTCATTCAGCGATGGCAACCAGTGCTGCGACTTCGATGCGGATGTACACAGTACAAGAGATGGACAGGCTGGATCTTGAAAGCCGAGGTTTTTTATTGTTCCTTGAACAAGTGAAAGTATTAACCCCTGAAATTCGTGAAATGGTGATTGATCGAGTGATGGGTTTAGAAACCAATGAATTTGAATTGGATGACTTAAAGTGGATCATTTTGATGGTGCTATTTAATGTACCGGGAAATGAAAATGCTTACACGCTTATGGAAGAGCTGCTATACACCAAAGATCAAGGTATTTTGCATTGATTGCAGCCGTTCGTTTAGTTGAGCATTATGAGTCGTAAAACCGAGTCCCCCCTTTTTTCAGCGCATGGACAAGCGCTGCAGCATGAGCCTTGTCCGCAATGTGGTGGTCAATTACAGCTTCGTCAGGGTAAGCATGGGCTGTTTTTAGGCTGTAACCATTATCCCAATTGTGACTATATTAAACCGCTGCAGCAAAATGATGGTCATATCGTTAAGGAGTTGGGTGTGCCATGCCCAGAGTGTGGCCATGAATTAGTGTTACGCCAAGGTCGTTATGGCATGTTTATCGGGTGTAGCCATTATCCGCATTGCCACCATATCCAAGATACAGATTCCCCTGCAGACAATGTCCCTCAGTCAAAACAGCTTTGCCCTGAATGTTTGAAAGGCCATTTAGTGGAGCGAAAAACGCGCCATGGTAAAACTTTTAATGCTTGCGATAATTACCCTAAATGCAAGTTTGCCCTCAATCAGCAACCTGTTGCCGGTAAATGCGAAAAATGTGGGTTTGGATTATTGATAGAGAAAAAACTCGCTAGTGGTATCAAGCTGCAATGTGCTGATCGAAAATGTGGTCATATTCAATCCGCCACAGAGTAAAGTGGCGGCATATGAAAATGGCACATTGAACGTGCCATTTTTTATCCGGATTTATCGTCAATTAGGTTTATTTTAGAGAGTCTGCTTGAGCGCTTGAACAAAATGGTGCAAGGCTGGATACGTTGTCGCATCAAGCACTTCAGCCAAGCAACAGAGCTTTCGTTGCAACTGCGCGTTGTAATCTGCACTGACATTAATATGGCCCATTTTGCGCCCAGCACGTTTCTCTTTGCCATACCAATGAATGTGGCAGCCTTCAATCGTCATCACGGCTTCTGGTAAATTGTCCTCACCCAAAATATTAATCATCGCGGTTGGGCGAAGTAACTTCGTGCTGCCTAAAGGTAAGCCACATACTGCGCGAAGGTGATTCTCAAATTGGCAGGTTTCTGCGCCTTGCTGTGTCCAGTGACCAGAGTTATGGACTCGTGGTGCAATTTCATTCACCAACAATGTTCCCTGCACATCAAAAAACTCGAGCGCTAGCACACCGACATAATTGAGACGAGCGGCAACCGAGGTAAACATCGACAGTGCTTGCTCTTGCAAGGCTGGGTCATCTATCGCCGTTGATAAACTTAGTACACCGTTAATGTGCACATTTTCTGCCAGCGGGTAAACCGCGATGCTGCCATCTTTGGCACGCGCGCCGACTAACGAGACTTCACGATCAAAGGGGACAAACTGCTCTGCCACTATCGCTTGAGTCGGAGTGGCTTGGATACAGGCTTCCATTTCTGGCCAAATGAGCTCTGCTTGTGCAGCTTCTTTTAAACGCCATTGCCCCTTTCCGTCATAGCCACCCAGTGCACTTTTTAGAACCATAGGCAGGCCGATGTTGGTTATCGCGGAATCTAAATCTTCACGAGTATTAATGACAAAGTATTGGGCATTTTTTGCGTTGGCTTCATCGAGTAGCGCTTTTTCAAGACGGCGATCGCCTCCGGCTTTAATGGCTTCGACGCTAGGAAGAAACTTACCACTTTGCTCACAAACGGTGAGAATTTCATGGGGAATATGCTCAAATTCAGCAGTAATGACATCCGCTTGTTTGATCGCATTGTCTAAACCATGACCAGTGATGTGTAATGTCAAAGGATGGACGATGTTACCGCTGCCCACATCAAAAGCGGAGATTTGAATGTTCAGAGGAGCGCCAGCCAGCGCCATCATGCGTGCCAGTTGCCCAGCGCCCAAGACTAAAACGTGCATAGTATCAATCCTCTGCAGGGTTAGGGTGGCTCAACACCGCTTCAGTTTGTGCTAAACGAAATGCTTCCACTTTTGCCATGACGGCCTCATCACTGGTGCCGATGATTTGCGCGGCAAGCAGCCCAGCATTGGCCGCGCCTGCCTCTCCAATAGCTAAGGTGCCCACCGCAATCCCTTTTGGCATTTGCACAATCGAGAGTAAAGAGTCCATCCCTTTGAGTGCCTTTGACTGAACGGGAACGCCAAGTACCGGCAAGCTAGTAAACGCTGCCGTCATGCCCGGCAGGTGTGCGGCTCCGCCTGCGCCAGCTATGATGACTTTAAGGCCGCGTTCTCTTGCGCTGGTGGCGTAATCGGCAAGAAGTTGAGGTGTGCGGTGAGCAGAGACAACTTTGGTTTCGTATGCCACACCAAATTGATCCAACATGTCAGCAGCTAGCTTCATTGTGGGCCAATCGGATTTTGAACCCATGATAATTCCGACTTTCATCTCAAACTCCTTAATACTTCTAAAAATGGGGTGAGCGGGATAATTTGCGCGCATTATACGAGTATTTTTTCCTTAGGAAAACGTTTGCGTCAGCTTAATTGTGCAATTGATACATTTTATAAACAAATAGCTTTAGCCAGTTTTCAACGAAGTTTGTACACTTAGCCACACTGTATTAAAGAAACCGATGGACAGTTTTTGTGAATAACTTTGAACACACTTTGCAGGCTCTACGTGACGGTGAAGTAATTGCCTACCCAACGGAAGGCGTGTTTGGGGTTGGGTGTGACCCAGATAACCCGCAAGCCATTCAGAAGCTCTTAGCGCTCAAGCAGCGTCCTGTGGAAAAGGGGTTGATTTTAATTGCGGCCTCTTACGAACAATTGCTTCCTTATATTGATGAGAGCCAGTTGACACCAGAGCAGCTCGCACGAGTACATGCCACCTGGCCTGGCCCTGTGACATGGATAATGCCGACCAGTGATAAAGTCTCTACTTGGGTGAGTGGACAATTTGATTCGATAGCCGTACGTGTGACAGATCATCCTTTAGTGCAAAAGCTATGCAATGCGTTTGGAAAACCATTAACCTCGACCAGTGCGAATTTAAGTGGTCTTGCACCTTGCCTGACAACGGAAGAAGTTGAATCGCAACTGGGTGAGCAACTGGCTGCGATTTTAGATGGTCAAACCGGTGGTCGAAATAAGCCCAGTGAAATTCGTGACGCGAAAACCTCACAAGTATTAAGACAGGGTTAACCCTGCTAAGGAAGTAAGCGATGCCAACCATTGATAAGCAAGCCGTCAAACAATTTTTGCTTGAGCTGCAAGATTCCATTTGCCAGCAACTTGAACAAGCGGATGGCCAAGCACTGTTTGAAGAAGATGCATGGCATCGCGAACCGAGTGAGCGTTTGGGAGGCGGTGGGCGAACTCGAGTGATGAAAGAAGGTCGTGTTTTTGAACAAGGCGGCGTGAATTTCTCGCATGTGCAAGGGCAGCAAATGCCCGCTTCAGCGACCGCGCATCGCCCTGAATTAGCTGGACGTCATTTTGAGGCGATGGGGGTTTCTTTGGTGATGCATCCAAACAATCCCTATGTTCCGACTTCTCATGCCAATGTTCGTTTCTTCATCGCTGAAAAAGAAGGCGAAGATCCTATCTGGTGGTTTGGCGGAGGATTTGACTTAACGCCTTTCTATCCGTTTGAAGAAGATGCTCAATCATGGCATGCCACGGCGAAAGCACTGTGTGTTCCTTTTGGTGAAAAAGTGTATGCCGAACATAAATCGTGGTGCGATGAGTATTTCTTCCTCCCTCATCGCAATGAAACGCGCGGTATTGGTGGCCTATTTTTCGATGATTTAAACGCTTGGGGATTTGAGCGCTGTTTTGCTTATATGCAAGCTGTCGGTAAAGGATACACCGCTGCGTATTTGCCGATTGTTGAACGTCGTCAAGCGATGGAGTACGGTGACAGAGAGCGCCAGTTTCAACTTTATCGCCGTGGTCGCTATGTAGAGTTCAACTTAGTGTATGATCGCGGCACATTGTTTGGTTTGCAAAGTGGCGGTCGAACGGAATCGATTTTAATGTCGATGCCGCCATTAGCTCGTTGGCAATATCGTTATCAAGCGGAAGAGGGCAGCGCAGAGGCGAAATTAAACACCTTCTTGCTGCCGAGGGAGTGGTGACAGCGGTACATTTTCAATGATAGGGTCGCCGAGGTGGCCCTGTTAATTATCGAGAGGCAAGGATATGGCTCAGCACATTGATCAATATGCAGTATTTGGTAATCCGATTGGGCACAGTAAGTCGCCGATGATCCACACACTTTTTGCACGGCAAACCAGTCAGGAAATGCACTATACCGCTCAACTCGCGGCTCTAGATGGCTTTAAACAAGCGGCTGAAACCTTTTTTGCCTCCGGTGGCCGAGGGTGCAACATTACCGTACCTTTTAAAGAAGAAGCGTATCAGTTTGCGGATCGATTAACCGAGCGAGCTCAACTTGCAGGCGCGGTCAATACACTGAAAAAATTAGATGATGGCGAAATTATCGGTGATAACACCGATGGAGAAGGTCTGGTTCAAGATTTGCTTCAATACCAAGTGCCACTACGAGACGCTTCTATTTTAGTGATTGGTGCTGGCGGCGCGGCGCGCGGCGTGATTAAGCCCTTACTCGATCAGCACCCTGCAAGTCTCGTGATTACCAACCGTACCTTTGCAAAAGCCGAGCAGCTCGCCACGCTTTTTAGCCCCTTTGGCGCGGTAAAAGCAATCGCGTTGGAAGAGATTAATCAACATTTTGACCTCATCATTAACTCGACCTCGGCCAGCTTGGATGGTGAATTGCCAAATATCGCTCCGACGATCTTCAGTAAGAGCAGTGTGGCCTATGACATGATGTATGGCAAAGGATTAACAACATTCAATCAGTGGGCATTAAGTCATCATTGCGCTCATGCTTATGATGGTTTGGGGATGTTGGTTGGGCAAGCTGCTGAGAGCTTTATGCTATGGCGCGGACTCAGGCCGGGTTCTCGACAAATATTGAGAGAACTGAGAAAAAATCTAGAAGGCTAATCATGAATCAAGCGATTTTATTTCCTGACCGACAAACGTGGCACTCGGCAAGCCAAAGCGTACTTTTTCCTGCTCAACACGCGGGAGCTCTGCTCGAGTGTACAGTACACAAGTCAGTACTGAGCCATCTGTCTGGTGAAATGATTACTAACGGCGAGCAAGCTATTCAAGTTTTTGAACAATGGCGATTTGACCTTGAAGAGCTTGCTGAAAGCTTGATTGAAGATGAAGCGTTCAATTTAGATGGACAAATAGAGATTAAAGCTTAGTTAATGGCTTTCTTTGACACTCGTAAGATAGTCATTTTTGTTCTGCACATAGTTGTCGGAAGATTTAAGCAAAAAAGCTCGCTCTTTATCTGTTAGCGGGCGGATCTGTTTCACTGGGGATCCTACATAAAGATAGCCGCTAACCAATACCTTGTTTGGTGGCACTAAACTGCCAGCTCCAACCATCACCTCCGACTCAACGACTACGCCATCGAGCACAATTGCTCCCATGCCAATTAAGACTCGATCATGGATTACGCAACCATGCAGCATCACTTTATGGCCAATTGTGACGTCATCGCCAATAATAAGTGGAAAACCATCCGGGTTTTCGGTGTTTTTATGAGTCACGTGCAGTACGCTGCCATCTTGAATGTTGCTACGTTGGCCAATGTGAATATGGTTTACATCGCCTCTGGCTGCAACCAATGGCCATATGCTGGAATCATCGCCTAAAACAATATCGCCAACCAACACCGAGCTACTATCTATATAGACGCGCTGTCCGATTTGTGGGGATATTCCTTTATAACTACGAATTGATGACATGCTCGTCTCCTTTAATAACTGACGCCATAAGATAAATTAAACAGAAATAGCGTCAAAACAACTCTTTTTGAATAAAAATTATCCCAACGAACAGAAAATCAAAAAAAACAGTAAAAAGGGGTTGCCAACGTGACGGCGATCTCTATAATGCCGCCTCACTGACACGGTACAGCCAGTAAGGGTTCAAGCCCAACGAGCAGCCAATCAGTAGGTCAAATCAGTAAGACGAAATAATTTAATAAAGTGTTTGACACTTTCCATTATCTCGCTAGAATGGCCGCCTCTTCAAAGGAAGCCTCGGCAATCAAGCGAAGAACGCTCTTTAACAATATAAACCTATCAATCTGTGTGGGCACTCGTTGATGATAATCAAAAA
>NZ_CAWNJO010000052.1:0-39966 GCF_963874835.1 Vibrio sp. V12_P9A6T4
ACCAGTAACCATGCCATCGACTCTAAAGTGAGCTTTCGTTTTCTTAGAGTAACGGTATCAGTAAGCTCATAAGCACGATTGATGAGCCCAATGGGCAAGAGGTCTGCGAGTGTTTCAACTTGATTGGGTTTATAACTGTTGATGATATCGAGGGCTTGAGAAACGTGCATAAAAAAATCCGATAAACAGGGTCTATCGGATTTTTACATAAAGGTAGGATCATTCAACTGATCTGCCGATTAAAGTCTTAACTGATCGGCATTAGAGCTTCGGCTCTCTTTTTTGCTTTAGTATCTGATTTTTTAGTCTGTTTGAACTAACAGTGGTGCAACTTTGGTTGGGTGAATGACAACGGCAATAGATTTTGATGTCGGGGTATCACTAAAGTCGCCTTTGCTGCTCAATGGAATGAGTGCATTTGCCTCAGGGAAATAGGCCGCTACATTCCCTTGAGGAATTACATAGGCGACCACTTTGAAGCCCAAAATTTCACGTTTAATACCATCATCCCACAGTGTCTCAATATCGACTCGTTCACCCGCTTTTAATTGCAGCTGCTCAATATCTTTTTCATTCATGAAGATGACATTACGTTCGCCAAATACACCTCGGTAACGATCATCCAAACCGTAAACCGTGGTGTTGTACTGATCGTGCGAACGCATCGTCTGCAACACAAAAATCGGTTTCTTGGTCATCTGCTGAGTTTTGAGCGGAACGATAGATTCAGGAAGTGCATTGCTGCTTATCTGCGCTTTTCCTGTGGGCGTTTTCCAATTAAATTCACGCGCTGAATTACCAAGATAAAAACCGCCAGGCCCTTTGAGCCGCTGATTAAAATTGGCAAATCCTGGGATAATCTTTTCAATCAAATCTCGAATGTTATCGTAATTATCGGCCATCGATTGCCAATCGATTGGATTTCCCTCCCCTAAGGTCGCTTTTGCCATTCCTGCGATAATGGCAGGCTCTGAGCGCATCATCTCTCCTGTAACATCAATTCGCCCAGAAGAGGCATGAACCATGGAGAATGAGTCTTCAACGGTAATTTTCTGTGGCCCCTGAGCCTGAATATCAATATCTGTCCGACCTAAACAAGGCAGGATCAACGCATCCTTGCCCGGGTTGACATGGCTCCGATTCAGTTTAGTCGCAATGTTTACGGTCAAATTACAGTTTTTCATTGCTTGTGCGACACGCTCGGTATCGGGCGCAGCAGCAACGAGGTTTCCTCCTAAACCGATAAAGACTCTACTTTCACCCCGTAGCATCGCCTCAATAGCATTAACTACATTATGACCATGCGCTTTTGGTGGCGTAAAGCCCAGTACTTTTTCAATATTGTCGAGTAGAAATGCAGGCGGTTTTTCATTAATTCCGACCGTTCGGTCACCTTGCACATTTGAGTGGCCACGGACAGGACATACCCCAGAACCATCCTTACCAATTTGACCAAACAGTAATTGTAGATTGACCAATTCTTGTATGGTTGCCACCGAATGCTTGTGCTGAGTCACCCCCATCGCCCAAGTTACGATCACGCGTTTAGCGCCTTGGTAAATATCTGCCACCAGCTCTAGCTCTTGTTGCGTGAGCCCAGATTGTTCAATAATACTTGACCACGACGTAGCCTGCACCATGGCTAAATAAGACTCCATCCCTTCGGTGTGCTGAGCAATGAAATCAAGGTCGAATATCGATTCACCACAGGCCTGTGCTTGCTGATGACGAGCAAGAAGAATTTTCACCAAGCCACGAACAGCCGCCATATCTCCGCCTAATTTAGGAGTAAAATAATGGCTAGTGGTCGGTGTTGAGCCATTGCTTAACATTTCAAAAGGATTTTGCGGGTTAGTAAAACGCTCCAACCCTCGTTCTTTTAAATTATTAAACGCAACAACCCGAGCGCCACGCTTATAGGCTGACGCCAGTGTTTCCAACATACGAGGGTGATTCGTTCCTGGGTTTTGTCCAAATAAAAGAATCGCATCAGCTTCTTCAAAATCTTCAATAGTCACAGTTCCCTTACCAATGCCAATCGAGTGAACCAAGGCGACGCTCGTAGCTTCATGGCACATGTTTGAGCAATCAGGAAAATTATTGGTACCAAATCGGCGTGCAAACAACTGATATAGAAATGCAGCTTCATTACTCGCGCGGCCTGATGTATAAAATTCCGCCTGATTTGGACTAGCGAGTTGATTGAGGTGTTGTGCAACCAATGCAAACGCCTCATCCCAACTGATTGGCTCATAGTGATCCGTTTGAGCGTTATAGCGCATTGGTTCCGCTAAACGCCCTTGAGATTCGAGAAAATAGTCACTCTGCTTATTGAGCCAAGTGACCGAATATTGCTTAAAGAAATCCGCCCCAACGCGTCGAGAAGTGGCTTCCCAGTTGACGGCCTTAGCGCCATTTTCGCAAAAACGAAAACGCCCTGGGACATGTTTTTCACCCCAAGCACAGCCCGGACAGTCAAAACCATGGTCTTGGTTGGTTTTTAAAAGATTGGAAATATTTTTGGCAACATTATGACTTTTCAATAGATGATGCGCGGTGCTTTTTAGCGCTCCCCAACCACCAGCCGAACCGGTATATTGTTTAATACTCATATTCTTCTTCTCACTCTTTCACTGACTGCAAACGTGCATGACCATGGTATATATTGAACTGATTTTTTTTGATAAAACCAATCAGTGTCATATCAAACTGACGCGCCATATCGAGCGCTAAACGTGATGGCGCACCAACAGCCACCACCACTGAAATGCCAGCAATAGCCGCTTTTTGCATTAACTCAAAACTCACTCGGCCGCTAAGAATCAATACCCCTTGCGGGTGCCAGCGTTGCTCACTCAAAATTCGACCAATCAACTTATCCACTGCATTATGGCGACCCACATCTTCGGCAACAGCAATCAACTCACCATTCACGAAGTAACCCGCACCATGCACCGCCCCCGTTTTTGCAAACAGTGGTTGATGAACAAGAAGCAGATTAGGAAGCGCAATAACAACATCAGAAGAGAGCCATTTCGGGCTATTATCAACACGAATTTCTCGCCTCAAACTCAAGGCTCGGATGGATGTCATACCGCAAATGCCACAACTCGACTGGCTCATATAACGACGGGCCTGATGCTGAATCACATCAGTGTATGGATGATTGAGCGTGACCAACCAGTGATTCTGGCCATGCCGTGATTCGTCGTCAACCAATTCCATATTGAGTATATGGTCATATGAATCGATCACTTGCTGCGTGTAAAGTAAGCCACCGATGAGATGAGCATCGTCACCGGGCGTTCGCATTGTCATGCTCCACTCTTCGATATGCAGCTTGTTAGTAACCGTATCATTCCATTGCAAACTGATTTGTAAAGGCTCTTCAATAGCAAGAATATCGTATTCATTTTGAAACCCTATTTTGGAATCAAAACGTTGGCGATAAATGCGTTCAGTCCCCTCAGGTTGAGCATCATGAGGGTCATTGGTTGTCGTTTCTTCTAGCATGGTTCTTTTTATTGACTGATTTCAATCATCAGCATAGGTGAGTGCAAGATAAACTCCTGCAAACACTTTGTACTTAATGATTGGAAATGGAAGTAGTGCCTTAAACACAGGAAGCTGCAAATTACTCCTCACCTTGCGCAGGGTCAAGAAAGCCATCTTTTGGTTATGGTTCAGGTTTAGTACCATTTCCCTGCCTGTTTTAGCTTGTTACCCGTCATTCCCAGAGGTTCAAGCATTATATGAACATAAAAGCATAAAAAAGAAATAACATTCCATTTATGAAACTCCGGCAGCCTGATACGACAAGAGAGCATCAGGCTCTTGGTAAACCGTTGCTAATACATGACCGATTATCCCGGTCCAATACGACTTTCTGTATAAACATCGTAAGAATTCACCGTTAAGCCAGCAACCAAATAAAAAAGGCGCCATAACGAAGTACGCATTAATGTACGTTTTTTCTCCAACAAGGCGCTAAGAATCAAGCCATTAGTGGAAAATTATCGTCAATTGTATACAAAATCAGCAAACGATCAGCTCAAGACTTTACAAAGTAAAATGGCCTCGCTATTATGCGCACCACACGGAGAGATGGCTGAGTGGTTTAAAGCACCGGTCTTGAAAACCGGCGATGGTTAATAGCTATCCTAGGGTTCAAATCCCTATCTCTCCGCCACTTTTAAGAAAAGCCGCTGTTTTTACAGCGGCTTTTTCGTATCTGATTAACATCATTTTCTCATACTGATTTTTTATTCCACGCACCAGTTGCCATTCATTAGATAAGTACCCTCTCCATTCATCACATACCAAAGGTGTATTTTTTAGAAACTGGCATCAAATATGCTTCCCATTATTCAACGGTTATGTCGTAATTAATGGCATGGTTAGAGAGGAGAAGTGTATGAGCCATCTCTATAAGATTGAATCCTACAGTGAAGAAGCGGTCAGCTCGATTGCCCAGTTTATCCGTTCTAAAGGTGGAAGATGCTGTATTGCTGGTTTTGCAGTGATAACAAGCCACCCTTTTCAAGAGCGCGAGGCGTGGCGTTTACTGCCACTTGTCGGCAAAGTGACTGACAATGTAACCGATTGGGATACCAGCCTTTTTTATCGAAAATGTGATAATTAGCTCGTCAGGTCGGTGAACATCTTACCTAATTCACTGGCCTCTGCTTACTTAGCGACCGATTCTTTGATGTCATTTTATTGAGCCGAATTACGTTGATAACGCGTGGTTTTACTGGATTTACGTGTCTTTCGTTTGAATGCAGGGCGCTCCACTTTAGGCAATGAGCGAAGCGACTCTGGCACTGCACCCGATTTCGCCTGTTCCATGATCTGAATAATGCGCTCTTGCAGTACTTGCATAAAGGGTTGATACGCTTGCCCACGTTCAGCCATCGCTTGCAATTGATGCTCCCAATGGGCGGTCATATCAGGATAAGTTGATTCATTTGGCAGCGCATGAATTAAACCTCTTCCCGCTGGGGAGCTTAGAATCAGCTTACCTTGACGTGTTAAGAGTTGCCGCTTGAATAAAGTGCCAAGGATCCCCGCTCGCGTCGCTTCCGTACCCAAACCATCGGTTTCACGTAAGATTTTTTTCAGCTCTTTATCTTCAACATAGCGAGCAATTCCCGTCATCGCTTGTAGCAAAGTCGCTTCAGTAAAATGACGAGGAGGCTCGGTTTTTCGATCGTGAATCTCCCCTTCTCGACACGTCAGCACCGTCCCTTTACTCAGTGGTGGAACGGCATCGACTCCGTTCTCTTCTTCATCGACTTTGCCTAACAAACTCTTCCAACCGGTTTCAACCAGTTGTCGCCCTGACGCAACAAAAAAGCCACCCGCAATATCAAACACCAGCTTGGCTTCCGCGTACACGGCGGCGGGATAAAATTGCATCAAGTATTGGCGCGCAATCAATTGGTATATTTTCATCTCATTTCCCGACAAGGCATTGACGGATGCCTGCTTTGGTGTGGGAATAATGGCATGGTGCGCGTCCACTTTCTTATCGCTCCATGCTTTGGATTTAAGGGCTAAGTTTGCGCCACTGACCGCCGTTAACAACTCTTTAGCGTTGCACGCGATAGCTTGAGTTACTGACGAAGCTTGAGCGTAATGTTCTTGTGGTAAGTAACGACAATCTGAGCGCGGATAGGTGATTAATTTATGCTTCTCATACAGAGATTGGCAAGTATCTAACACTTGTTGGGCGCTCATTGCAAAGCGCTTCGCTGCATCAATTTGCAGTGCAGATAAGGAATAAGGTAACGGCGCGGCTTGCTTAGTTTGCTTTTGTTCGGCTTCAATCACTGTGGCGGGTTGCCCTGCGATGCGCTGTGCGACATTTTCCACCAACTTGCGGTTTAAGACTCGCCCTTCTTCATCTTGCCACGGCTGGCAAGCATCACTGGGTTTCCAGCGCGCACGGATATCAAACGCCACTTGATCAGTTTGATAAGGGATTAACGCATGTAATGTAAAATAGTCTCGCGGGATGAAGTTTTCTATCTCCTCATCCCGACGTACCACAAGCCCTAGAATAGGAGTTTGTACCCGTCCAACCGACAAGACACCTTGATAGCCCGCTTTCTGCCCCAGCAAAGTATAAGCCCGTGACATATTCATGCCATACAACCAATCGGCTCTTGAACGCGCGAGCGCTGAAACCGATAAAGGGATGAATTCGCGGTTACTGCGCATCTGTTTCAGTGCACGCTGCACGGCTGGAAGGTTTAAATCGCTGATCAGTAGCCGCAATGCTTGCTCTTTTTTACTTTGGCTTACTTTGCAATAATCAATCACTTCATCAACTAATAGTTGCCCTTCGCGATCCGGGTCTCCTGCATGGATAATTTGCGATGCTTCTTTCAAAAGCTGACGAATCACAGTCAACTGTTTGCTCGATGTTTTGCGCGGTCTAAGCTGCCACTGTGAAGGAATGATAGGTAAGTCGAGTAAATTCCACTTTTTATAGCGTTCATCATAAACATCCGGCTCAACTTGCTCGAGTAAATGCCCAATACACCAAGTAACGATGTCACCATTCGCACAACGAATGAAACCTTGATCTTTCTTGTGTGGTTTCGGCAGAGCATCGGCTATAGCGCGCCCTAAGCTGGGCTTTTCAGCAATGAATAAACGGGTCATAAACTCAAATCAACGCAAAAAAATAAGGCCACATTAACCAATGTGACCTTAATAAATCAAGAAAAACTGTTATTTTATACAGTATTACCCTTCATTGCCTGCACGTGCAGCGGCTTCTTTCACTAAAGGTTGCAGTTCGCCTTTTTGGAACATTTCGATAATGATGTCACAACCACCAATCAACTCACCTTCAATCCACAATTGTGGAAAAGTAGGCCACTGTGCGTATACAGGCAGCTCAGCGCGGATATCTGGGTTTTGCAGAATATCCACATAAGCAAATTTCTCACCGCAAGCCATCAAAGCCTGCGCAGCTTGAGAAGAGAATCCGCAACTTGGTAGCTTAGGAGAGCCTTTCATATATAGCAGAATGGCATTTTCTTCAAGTTGCTGTTTAATTTTATCAATAGTTTCCATTGCTTCCTCTTAATGGGATAGTGCGGTTTGTTACTGACATTCTAAATCATTAATAGAGAATAAAAAGCACATATTATTTATGGATATCCTGCCTATACAACAATTTTCAATATTAGGACTTTTAATAAAGTAAAAACTTGCTAAAATACCTTCAAGTCAGTCGTATCGACGAATATCATTATAATATCTGGAAGCTACTGAAAGAGACTTTCACTCTTTCTACACAACGGAGAATCGAGCAATGTCATTCGAATTACCAGCTTTGCCTTACGCTAAAGACGCTCTAGAACCACACATTTCAGCCGAAACACTAGATTTCCACCACGGTAAGCACCACAACACTTACGTTGTCAAGCTTAACGGCCTTATCTCTGGCACTGAATTTGAAGGTAAATCTCTCGAAGAGATCATCAAAACTTCAACTGGTGGCGTGTTTAATAACGCCGCTCAAATTTGGAACCACACCTTCTATTGGCACTGCCTTGCACCAAATGCAGGTGGCGAACCAACAGGTGCCGTTGCAGACGCAATCAACGCCGCATTTGGTTCTTTTGAAGCTTTTAAAGCAAAATTCACTGACTCAGCGATCAATAACTTTGGTTCATCTTGGACTTGGTTGGTGAAAAATGCGGATGGCTCTTTAGAGATCATCAACACTTCAAATGCAGCCACACCACTGACTCACGAAGGTGTGACTCCGCTACTGACGGTTGATCTGTGGGAACACGCTTACTACATCGATTACCGTAACCTACGCCCTGACTACATGAATGGTTTCTGGGCACTGGTTAACTGGGCATTCGTTGCAGAAAACCTAGCAAAATAACCTTTTCCCCTTGGATTGGTATTTAGTCATATGAAAAGCCTGCTTTATCGCAGGCTTTTTTGTTATTTTATCTAAAGTTATCTGCTTTCTCGCCGCTAAAAGTGCATCGGTTGGAGAGGCAAATGCAAGTACATACATTAGATAAAGCCAGTATTATAAACGAGCTTCAATTTGGCTCGGGGCTAAGCCATGCTGTCCAGCAAGGACGCCGTGCGGACTTTGCACTCATACTGTCGATGTTTTCTAACGATGTACGCGACAACACTCCTGTTGAACGTATTGAAAACCCACCCACTAGCGATGAATTGTTACGTAAGCGATTTGAGCTTACGGAGCCTCAAGCACTGCGTTCCGACCAAAGCTCTTACGCTGTTTCAGCAAAACAGGCCGAGCTTTTCCACCACGGAGGACTCGCCAGTGCGAAACTCAGCCACTACTTGACTCCTGAAGTACTCGCCTATTTGCCTGAAGATACGCATGATTTACCCGAAGAGGTATATCTTAATCTGTCAGGACATGAGCGAAGGCATCTTGCCTCCCCCTCAAACGTTGAGCTCTTAGTTGCCGATCTGTCGGTTCAACTCACCGTTGCCCACCGGCGAGATCAGATCCGCACCCAAGTTTGATGTCTTGTATGTAACACAAAACGACATTCTCTAGATCAGAATGTGAGTATGACCAAAAAAAACACACACCACGCTCGCTTAGGCTGAGTAATTTGATGTTATTCACACCCTACCCACAGTTAATCAACCATCCTATTGAGACTAAATCCCGCTACAACAATAAAACAAACAATAGGGTGAGGCACCCAATGGATATAAAAAGTGCAATAATATTAATCACTTCAGCAAGTTCGATGCTGGGTAGCACGCTGGCCGTTCATTTCGCACATTTAGGTGCAAAAATTATTTTGTGTGACCAAGACAAATTTGGATTAATGGAAACCTTTGCTCGTTGCAAAGCGATCTCTCAGGATGTTCATTATTACCACACACCAGATTACTCTTTAGAAACGATCCATCGGCTGTTCGATTTTATTGATCAAACCTATCATGGGGCACCGGATGTACTGGTCAATAATTGGCCAAATGCATCCCTCCCCCCCTTGATAGGTGAACAACGAGCTGAAGTCTTTCTTCAGAAGCTCGCCATGATGGCCTCAACTTTATTCACTTTTGGTCAAGCAAGTGCTGAGCGAATGCGTATTAACAACAAACCAGGTGTGATTGTGAACGTCATTTCTCAAAATGATGAGTATGACCTAGCGGGAATTGAAAATGCGAATTCTATGGTTTCTGGTTTCACGCAGAGTTGGGCAAAAGAACTAACCCCTTTCAACATAAGGGTCGGAGGCGTAGTGCCTAGCGCAAAAGATGATGTAGATGAGAAGCCCCATTGGGCTGAGCTGCAAGATGAATTGATCCGCAATACGGAATACATCGTCGCTAACGAATACTTTAGCGGACGTGTGATGTCGGCCTAGCTAGCAGTACAAGGCCGACCTACATGGGTATGATTAAAACCCTTCTTCCAGATAATCGTCAAGATACTCTTCTTCCGATTCATCATACGTTTGGGTATCAATTTCTGCTTTAAAATCTTGGCGTTGTAAATAAACATCGCGAGTTAATGAATATGGATCTGGGGAGTTTTCCAACGTCACTTCTTGGGGAACGAGCCTTGCTCGGGTCTCCAATCCTTCCAGAGCCCATTTACCTAGGCCAGCCCAGACATTGAGATAAGAAAGTGGTACATACAAGCCATCCACAACATCTGTGGTTTCTCGAATCGTGTAGGGCCCGTATCCAGGAATCATTAAATATGGACCATTACCAACACCATAATGGCCTACCGCATCACTAAACGCTTTTTCATTGTGTTTGGTGATGCCCGCTTCTGACGCAATATCAATCATCCCAAACAGGCCTAAGGTGCTATTAATCCAAAAGCGGTTAAAGTGGTCAACGGCTTTCGTGCCATTACCCATCAATATGTTGTTGATAATGCTTGAAGGTTCGTCAAGGTTTGACAGAACATTGGCGATCGTTTTTCTAATTGGGTGTGGAATGTAATCCACGTAGGCAATCGCAACAGGGCGAACCAAGTATGGATCGATATAATCGTAGTTGATTGTCCACATTGATCGGTTAAAAACCTCAAAAGGATCGCCCGACTGCGTTTGATTTGATTCGGCTGACGTTGAATCCGGAGCGCTTGCACACCCTGCTAATACGAAAAGGAACAGCATAGGGCATATCAGTCGGGATAGGCGGCTTATCATTATTTATTTCCATGTATAAAGGCCGATGAGACATCGGCCTATCAATACGTTAATTGTATATAAGTGCTATTAATACTGCTTATTGATCACAACTTCAACAGGTTGACCGAGGCTCATGGGAGCACTTTCACCAAACCAATCACCTTGTTTGGTTGAAACATTGCCATCCGTATCCAAGCGTACTCGAACAATAAGCTGTGCAAGGTCGGATAACTTCCGACCCTGAACCATGCTATTGCTATCATCTAACACAACCTTAATAGGGAATTGAGTCAGTGGATAACGCGCTGCGGCAACAGGCATAGGTGCACCATCAGAACTGTGCACAGAGACTATGAGTACTGCATTTTGTTCAAGAGTCACACCATCACCGAGTGAGATGGTGACAGGAACCATTTTCCCATCGATAGCTTTAGGCTGCATTTTGCTTTGTGCTCTTTCAATACTGCGCGAAAGCATCTCATAACGGCTATCTTCAGGGCCAATCATCTGCTGCATTAATCGCCAATACTTCATCGCCGCTGGGTAATCCTGGCGTTCAAACGCATCAAACGCAAGTAGTGAAAACACGCGTAGATCAACATAATCTTGTTGTACTAATGCCGTTAAAATTTCACGTGCTTGATTTTGGTCAAGCTCATCTTGTGACAACATTAATGCTTGCGCATAGCCCAACTTCACATCTGCATCTTTTGGATCTAACGCATACGCTTTTTTCATTGAGCCAATCGATGTTTCTATATCTCTGTTAGCAAGTCCAATACGTCCAAGCAGCAACCACCCGGTCGCATCTTGAGGCTGATAATGCAGACGAGTGCGCAGCGCCAGTGTGAGATCATTCATCTCATCATCACTTAAGGCAGCACCTTCTGGTGACATCATTTTTTTTGAGAGTGCAGGTAAGTTAGCATTCACTTGCTGCCACTGCTCCACTTGACTAGCCGCGCCAAATTTTAGGTAAAAGCCATAGCTTAAGATGACGACCAATAAAATCGAGGGGATCAAAACAACCATCGGTGACACATGTGAAGAATTTCCTTGCACCGATTGCGCAGGAATATCATCCAATAGCGACTGTTTCAGATCAGCAATCAGCTCTTGTTCGCTGTCAACCAACCCTTCTTGCGTCTCTTCGTGTAACTCTGCAAGGCGGTTTTTAAAGATCGCTTTGTTCAATTCGTCACGCAGCGCTGCATCGTTGTTCGCTCTTTTTTTGAGGATCGGCAGTGCAATGAAGACACAACCAAAGAAGGTCAGAATGAGGGTAGATAACCAAAAAAACGTCATTATTGTTTGTCTCCATGCTTCTCATCATCAACCGCGTCTTCAGCGAGCAACTGATTTAATCGCTCTTCCTTTTCGGCATCCCAAACTTCACCACTTTGAGCGGTTGATGCTTTACGACGTTTGCTGCGTAATACAATAAAACCAAAACCCAGAAACACCACACTCAAAGGACCTAGCCATAAGATGGAAGTCGCCAAAGTCAACGGTGGATTATAGGTCACAAAGTTGCCGTAACGTGCAATCATGTAGTCAACAATGTCTTGTTCAGACTTACCTTGCTTGGTCATTTCATAGACTTTATTACGTAAGTCCTGTGCTAATGCCGCATTTGAGTCGGCAATAGTATTGTTTTGACACTTTGGACAACGCAATGTATTGCTCAACTCTTTGAATTGCTGCTCTTGCTGTGGATTATCAAATTCGTACACTTCAATTGCAGATTGCACAGAAAATACCAAAGCAAAGCTAGCAATGATCGACAATATAAAACGCTTCATTACTTCGCTTCCTCTAGAAGTTTCTGATACATAGGTTGCAAAGTTGTTTGCCAATTGGTTGGATTAACATCCCCCACATGGCGGTAACGAATAACGCCGTTGGCATCAATGAGAAAGGTTTCCGGCGCACCGTAAACGCCGAGATCTAACCCTAGCATACCATTACCATCGAACAGGCTGATCAAGTAAGGATTACCTAGCTCATTTAACCATTGAACCGCTTTATCTCGTTGATCTTTATAATTTAAGCCTATAATTTTTACACCATCACCCGCCAACCGATTGAGATATTGATGTTCGGCATAGCAGGTCGGGCACCAAGTTGCCCAGACGTTCAGCAGCAAAGGCTCCCCTTTAAATATCGCTTGGTCATACAGCTTGCCGGGTTCAGCTAAATCTTCCAAACGAAATTCAGGCACAGACTTACCAATCAGAACCGACTCCAATTTTGTGGGATCATCACCTTCGGTATTTTTGACCAACTGAGTAACAAACACGGCAACTAGACCAAGAAAAGCCACCAATGGAATAAATAGAATTTTCTTGTTCATCTACGCCTCCTGTTGGGAGCTTTTTCTAAAGCGGTAGCGTTTGTCACTAATGGCTAACGCACCCCCTAATGACATCAATAAAGCACCAGCCCAGATCCAACGTACAAATGGTTTGTAATAAATTCGGATCGCCCATGAACGACCATCTTCTAATCGCTCACCCATTGCAATGTACAAATCGCGAGTGATGCCACGATCGATGGCCGCTTCAGTCATCATTGACTTGGCAGTACGATAAAAGCGTTTTTCCGCATGGAGTGTATTCACGTATTGCCCATCCTGCGTAATTTCAAAATCGGCAATATAACCATCATAGTTCGGGCCATCTTTATCTCTTAACCCTTTGAAATAAAAGTTATATTGTTGGATTTCAAAAGATTCCCCAGGTGCTAGACGAACATCACGCTCGATACTGTAGTTTTGCACCATCGCAATACCAATCACAGTAACGGCAAGACCAACATGGCCTAACATCATGGCCCAGTGGCTACGTTGTAATTTAGTCACCCCTATCATGAAGCTATGACGATGTGTCGCACGTTGGTGCAACTCGACAACGTGTAGCAAGATGATCCAAAACGCCATGACCCAGCCGATAAATGCCATCAAGCTAAAGCGTTCAGCTAGCAGGTACACCATAACCGCCGAAAGAATCAACGCCATCAGGCCACAAATCAACATCGGTTTCAAAAGCTTGGAAAAATTATCGCGCTTCCAACGGATCAGTGGACCGATCCCTAGCAAAAATGCAAATGGCACCATTAGCCATGCAAACAGCATGTTGAAGAAAGGTGCTCCTATTGATACGGAACCAAGGCCAATCTGCTTGTGGATTAAAGGTAACAAGGTGCCAACCAATACCACCACCAATGCAGCGATTAATAAGATGTTGTTGGAGAGCAGCGCATTTTCACGCGAGATCAATTCAGCATTGCCACGGACGCGCACTGCCGCACCTTTAACGGCAAACAATAGCAGTGAGCCACCGATGACAAACACCAAAAACCCAAGGATAAACAGGCCACGAGCGGGATCGGATGCAAATGCGTGTACCGAAACCAAAATACCAGATCGCACTAAGAATGTGCCCAGTAAACTGAGCGAAAATGCTGAAATTGCCAGTAACACTGTCCAAGCTTTGAATGTGCCACGTTTTTCTGTCACAGCAAGTGAGTGCATCAATGCCGTTCCCGCAAGCCATGGCATAAACGACGCGTTTTCTACTGGATCCCAGAACCACCAGCCACCCCAGCCAAGTTCGTAGTAAGCCCACCACGAACCTAGCGCGATACCTAATGTCAAAAATAACCACGCCGCAGTTGTCCAAGGACGAGACCAACGGGCCCATGCAGTATCCAAACGCCCAGTCATCAAAGAGGCTATCGCAAATGAGAATGCGACTGAAAAACCAACATATCCCATGTATAACATGGGTGGGTGAATGATTAGCCCAGGATCTTGTAGCAGCGGGTTTAAGTCACGACCATCAATTGGGAAATAGGGTAAGGTGCGTAAAAATGGATTCGAAGTCACGATGACAAACAGCAAGAATCCAACGCTGATCAGCCCCATAACAGATAAGACTCGCGCCACAGATTCTTGAGGCATACCACGGCTAAAGGTAGCCACCGCCACAGTCCATCCTGCTTGAATTAAAACCCACAGCAATAATGAACCTTCATGCGCCCCCCACACCGCTGTTAGACGGTAATACCAGGGTAATTGACTATTCGAATTACTCGCCACATATTGCACCGTGAAGTCATTGACATAAAATGCCCACAGCAAAATGCTAAATGAGACCAATAGCAATGAAAACATTCCCCATGCTAATGGCCGCGCAGTATTCATCAGCATGGTATTGTTTTTAGAAGCACCAACAAGTGGAAGTAAGCTGAGTAATATGGCAAGCCCAAGTGAAACAATAAGGGCAAAATGTCCTATTTCAACAATCATTGAGCACTTCCTTGTTTTTGTTCCGAGCTATAGGTTAACGGCTCATGCGTTTTCTTCATTGCTTCAGCAATTTCCGGTGGCATATAGTTTTCATCATGCTTGGCTAGCACTTCAAACGCTTCCACTGTGGTGGCATCTTTCAATACGCCTTGCGCAACAATACCCTGACCTTCTCTAAACAAGTCGGGTAAGATGCCTTCATATTCGACCGTCACATTTGGACCAACATCGTGGAGCTGAAATCTTACTTTTAGTGACCCCGGATCTCTTTTCACAGAGCCCACCACCACCATGCCGCCAATGCGTAGCCGTTGACCCACTTCTGGCTTTGTCCCATCGGGTTTACCGTGTACAAGCTCGGTCGGCGTATAGAAAAGGTCCATATTTTGATTGAGTGCATACAACATCAAACCAATGGTGGCACCAGCCCCAATAATCAATGCCAAAATAATGGTGAGTCTTTTTTTACGTCTTGGGGTCATAAGGTGTTCTCCATATGCTTTGCAGCATCAATTCTGGCTTGGCGTTCAACCTTTGCTTGCACATCTTGCAACAAGGTTTTGCCACGCTTGATGCTGAGCATCAGTAAAATAAACATGGATAAAAAGGTAATGCCAAATGCACTCCATACATAGGCGGAGTAACCGCCCATCGCCAAGAAATCACTCAAAGAGTCAAAATGCATGATCAGTTACCTTTCTGTGTTTGAAGGGTTGCCAATTCGATAACCCAAGGGCGATGGCTCTCTTTACTGATAATTTCATTGCGTAAGCGGATCATAGTGACCGCAGCAAAAAAGAAAGCAAAACCAAAAATATTGAGCAGCAGTGGCCACAACATGTCACTGGATATGGAAGGCTTTTCAAATTTAGTAATCGTGGCACCTTGGTGCAGGGTATTCCACCACTCAACGGAGAAATGAATGATAGGTAGATTGATCACACCAACGATGGCCAGCAGACCTGCGGCTTTTGCGGCTGTTTTTTGATCATCGAAAGCGTGGTAAAGCGCAATCACTCCCAAATAGAGAAACAGTAAAATGAGCTCAGACGTCAGACGAGCATCCCATACCCACCAGGTACCCCACATCGGTTTGCCCCAAATTGCTCCAGTAATTAACGCTATAAACGTAAATACCGCACCGATGGGCGCCATTGCAGCAGCGGCCATGTCTGACAGTTTTAATTGCCAAACTAGACCAATGAAAGCCGCAATCGCCATCGACATATAAATGCCCATTGACCAAATGGCGGAAGGGACATGAATGTAAATGATTCTGAAGCTGTCGCCTTGTTGATAGTCTGCCGGAGCATAAGCTAAACCAAGGATATTACCGACTACCAGGCATAAGATAGCGAGCCCTGCAAACCAAGGCAGGAACTTTCCACATAGCCGATAGGCGGATTCAGGCTTTGCATAGGGATGGAGCCATTTCCACATTGTATTGTCTCACTCTTACTTCATTGCTTCTGAGCATGTGTCTGCTCAGTTTATTGTGTTGTTGATACGCAACGCTCAAATGCATTGCTGAAAATATCGTTCGTACTTAATTTAGTTAACGCTGACTCTCAATGCTGCGCTAATAGCAAATGGAGTTAATGTTATCGCGCCCATAAACATTGCCCCCAAAACAGCCAATTGACCGTTGTAGAGCATGCCAAGCGATGCTGCATCAATAGCTGATGTAGCGAAGATTAAAATCGGGATATACAAGGGTAAGACCAGTAGGCTCAGCAACACGCCACCTTTTTGCAAGCCTACGGTCAATGCAACACCAATAGCACCGATAAAACTCAACGTTGGCGTGCCAATGAACAAAGTCAATACAACCGCAAGCCACGTATTAAAATCTAATGACAATAATACGGCTAACAATGGGCTAATTAAAATTAAAGGCAGTCCAGTCAATAACCAATGAGCCACGACTTTTGAAATAACGACTATGGGTAATGGCACTGGGATCAGCATCATTTGTTCAAGCGACCCGTCTTGAAAATCATCGCGAAACAGACGCTCAAGTGATAGTAGCGCCGACAGTAACGCCGCAACCCAAACAATACCTGCAGCGATACGGGCGAGCAAAGCAGGCTCTGGGCCGATACTCAGCGGGAATAGGGTGATCACTATGATAAAAAACCACAGTGGATTAAAAATATCGGCTTGACGTCGAAAAGCGATCAATAATTCACGACGGATGATCATCCCCATGGTCACGATCATGACTCATGCCCCAATTTAATTTTTCGCAATTGCGGATAGTTAGCAAACATATCTTGGTGTGTGGTCAATACAACGATGCCACCTTGTTGCGCATGCGCTAGAAATAAGGCTTCCAACACTTTGACACCTTGCTTATCAATCGCAGTTAACGGTTCATCTAAAATCCACAACTTTTGTTGACTGAGCCACAAACGAGCCAGCGCAACTCGGCGCTGTTGTCCGGCAGAAAGCTGGCCTGCAGCCACGTCTTCTCGGCCAGCTAAACCTACTTTAGCCAAGGCTTGATATATCTCTTGAGAAGACGATTCTGCATTATGCACTGATTGATAAAAATGAAGATTCTCGAATGCCGTCAAATCGCGCTTAACCCCAGTTTGATGACCAAGAAACAGTAAATCTTGGTGGTAATCATCACGATTAGACTCAATATTCATGCCATTCCACAAAATAGAACCATCCTCTCTATCACCTAACCCGGTAATAATTCGTAGTAAGGTCGTTTTACCTGTGCCGTTCCGTCCTTCAATCTGCACCAATTCGCCAGCATGAATCACAAAGCTAAGTGCTTCAAACAGAACTCTTTCATCACGAATTGCGGTCAGGTTATTTACTTCAAGCATGTGCATCTAAATCGAGAAATTTGAGCCGCTATATTAGCACACCACACCTAAGACAAAACATAATAAGACTATTACCAGTCACGAAACTAGGTAAGAAACTGTTAATTTTTAATTATTTTCTGTCTCATTTACTACTTTATGGCTACATTTAACCACATTCAAAACTAGAGAGGGAAGCCATTGGCTTCCCTCTCTAGTTTCGCTCTTTCGACTATTTTTTGGCAGGTCGCCTCGTACTTTGCACCGGCTCGCGACCTTCCGGGTGACTACTCAGTGGCGGGATGCTTTCATGCCCTGCAATTTTCTTCTGCAAGGACATCATCAACTCAGCTTCAGCTTTAGGTAGCTCACACTCTTTAATAAGCTCATTGATGTCAGCACCGAGTTGGACCATTTTTGTCGCTCGGCTGTATAAACGCCCATCCGTATCAACATGTTCCAATTCAGTAATTCGCTCGTTTAAATGCTGGATGAGATCCTGCTGATCCGTCACTTTTTGGCCAAGACCAATAGCAACTGAGCGTATTTCCAACAGCTGTCTATTCGCCTTTTGCAACTCCTTATCTAACGATCGGGCTTGTTGTCTTTGGTGATCAATCTGTTGGGCAAGTCCCTGACGTACACGAAGTAACACCAGCAACAAAAATACAACAACAAAAACCGCGCTCCCTATAAGAATAACAGGAGCACTGAACAACATAGCTTCGCTCATTATAGGTGAACCATCTCGTCCCACTCGTCTTCAGTTAGCAGTTTATTCAGGTCAACAAGGATCAATAGCTTACCGTCACGGTTGCTCACGCCTTGGATAAACTTAGCGCTCTCATCGGTACCAACACTTGGTGTAGTATCGATTTCAGAAGAACGTAGGTAAACTACTTCCGCAACGCTATCGACTAAAATACCAATCACTTGGCGCTCAGATTCAATCACAATAATGCGTGTATTATCCGTGATTTCACCTTGCATTAAGCCAAAACGAGATCGTGTATCAATGACGGTCACAACATTACCACGTAGGTTAATAATGCCAAGAACATAATCAGGAGCACCTGGTACCGGTGCAATTTCTGTATAGCGGAGTACTTCACGTACCTGCATTACATTAATTCCGTATGTTTCTTCTTCTAGTTGGAACGTCACCCACTGAAGCACTTCGTCGTTAGACTTGTCTTTTCTTACTTCTACTTCGTTAGTCTGAGACATACCTTTTCCTCTCTAAGTCGATTCCGACATCAATGTATTATTATTTCTCTAGTGCTTTTACATCAAGCCCTGCATTAAGCATAGCTATCAATGCTTCAACATGGATCAAAGCACACATTTTTTCTTTTACCATTCCAGCAAGCCACGGCCTTTTGCCTGCCTGTTCTCGCCAGCGGACCTTCTCTGAGCTTAGCAATTCTGTACCCATAAGCTGAGTACTTGCTAACCCCCACATACTGTCACCAAGCATGACGATGTATTGATAACCTTCTTTGTAGCTATCATCATGGAGCTTTTCTGCCATTACCCATTTTGCCGTATCGACAACATCTAGCTGATTGTCTTTATTAGTTTGCAGTCCAAGGTACCAAGCAGGTCGACCGATTAAATGATTGAGCGTTGCCATACGGTGGATCCCCCCAAGTTCATCAAGAGGCACCGCAAACGTCACGCCATTCACTTCAAAATAGAGCACTTGAAAATCTCGTGTTCTCGCAGTGCTTTGCCATGTACCAATTCCAGAGTAGCCCGCTTGCGTTTCAAGTTCGACTTCAGCCGTCGGTTGCTCAACCACTTCCACGTCAACAGCAAATTCTTCAACAGTGTCTGCCGCAGTCAGAATTTCAACTTCAGGTTCTGTTTCCAAAGTATCGGCGGGAATATCCCATTCTTGGATCTCTTCAACAATTTCAGCCACTGGTTGAGTTTTTAAAGCGATCTGAACGGTGTTTTGCTCCATGATCTCTTCCAGCTCTAACTCTGCCACTGGATTACTTGATTCTAGCTGGCTTAATAAGCGCTGCACATCATCTAAATTCGGCAGCTCAAACTCAACCACTTCAGCATGGTAATAACTTTTTTCCGGTACAGATTGCACCGATGTCGAAAGCGCTAACTCAGGTTCAGCAAGGGACAATTCTTTTTGCTCTTCCGCTTTCAGCTCAAGTTCAATCGCTTCTTCATCTAGTAACGCTGTAAAGTAGTCATCGAGTGCTTGTTCACTGGATAAAAATGGCCCACTACTCATCAATAGCTAGCCTCTCTAAATAAATCAGCAACTGTTTATAAGCAAAAACACCACGGCTACCTTCAGCAAAATGAGAAGCAGGCAAGCGCTTTAAACTCGCATCACGAAACTTGGTGTCTATAGGTACAGCAGAGCTCCAAACTTGCTCTGGGTAATCTTTTTTAAGTTGATTCAGCGTTTGCAAAGAAGCCCGGGTTCGCTTGTCGTACATAGTCGGTACGATAGTCACTTTGAACGATCGGCTACGAGATTTTTGCATGATGGCTAAGGTGCGAATCATCCTTTCGAGCCCTTTCATAGCCAGAAACTCAGTCTGCACTGGAATTAAGATACGATCGCTGGCGGCCAATGCATTAACCATCATTACCCCTAAAATTGGAGGACAGTCGATCAATACGTAGTCATAATTATGGCGCAATGCAAGAAGCGCACGTTTCAAAATCAGCCCCATCCCACTGCGGTTGCCCATGACTCTATCTAAAGTGGCTAGAGACATATGGGCAGGGATGAGATCAATGCCTTCAACATCGGTTTTTAGGATAAGAGGGGTAACGCTTTGCTCTGTTAACTCACGTTGCTGAAATAGGTCAAACAGGCTGACGGGCACGCCATCAGAATCATAACCTAAGTATGTAGTAAGCGAGGCGTGAGGGTCAGTATCGACCAACAGCACTCTTTTGCCTTGCTGACTTAGCAAACCGGCAAGCGTAATTGTTGTGGTTGTTTTACCCACACCGCCTTTTTGGTTTGCAATACTCCATACAATCATTGAACTTCCTTTATGCGAGGCCAACTTCAACTAACATTCGTTCTGATATACGCTCTAACGGTAAATCTTCAGACGAGATCCCCGCTTTTGCGACAGCTTGCGGCATGCCATACACCACGCAACTTTCTTCATCCTGAGCCCAAATGGTTGCCCCTGCGGCTTGTAACATTCGAGCCCCTTCACGACCATCGGCTCCCATACCAGTCAATATCATTGACAGCACTTTATCTGCATAGATCTTCGCCGCAGAACCGAATGTTATATCAACACACGGCTTATAATTCATACGTTCTCCACCATCGATAATGCGCAATTTTGCACTACCCGGACGGCCCTCAATCATCATCTGTTTACCACCCGGAGCCAAGTAAGCAACGCCTGGGCGCAATGCATCGCCATCTTCTGCTTCTTTCACTTCAATTTTACACAGTGAGTTGAGCCGGTTTGCAAATGCAGCAGTGAAGGTGGCAGGCATGTGTTGAATGAGTACGATCGGATGCGGATAATTCGCAGGTAACTTCGTCAATATTTTTTGTAACGCAACCGGGCCCCCTGTAGAGGTACCGATAGCGGTCAACTGATATTTTTTACCTGTAGCTTTAAAGCGAGCCAATGTGCCCATTGATTTTGGCACAGGGGAACTCGCCGTTGTAGCTGCTGTTCTATTAGCAAACGGCGACGATGTGCTCGGCACTGGGCGTGAAACCAAAGGTCTTCTCAGCATCCCTTTTTTCGACGCGATTTGAATAACCCGTTGTTGTAATAAAGCGACTGCCTCATCACGGTTACGGGCAATATCTTCAAACTTTTTCGGTAAGAAATCTAACGCTCCAGCATCTAAAGCATCTAGCGTTGCTTTGGCACCATCATGAGTCAGCGATGAGAACATCAAGATTGGGATCGGGTTCGCAGCCATAATTTCACGGACAGCAGTAATGCCATCCATAACTGGCATCTCAATATCCATTGTGATGACATCAGGCTTTAAGATTCTCGCTTTTTCTACGGCTTCTTTACCGTTAGTTGCAACATCAATCACTTCTAGACGGGTGTCAGAGTTAATAATTTCACTCACACGCCGTCTAAAAAAGCTCGAATCATCAACGACTAATACTCTAATCGCCATGGGTGTCCTTATATTGTGTGCTCATTTAAATGCGGGAAGCAGCAGCATACTGCTTAAGCAAATCTGGCACATCTAGTATTAGTGCAATATGTCCATCGCTGGTAATCGTTGCCCCAGCCATACCCGGTGTTTTTTGAAGAAGCTTATCTAGTGGTTTGATTACCACTTCTTCTTGGCCAATTAAGGTATCAACCACAAAACCAACTCGCTGGCTACCAATCTGAACAATAACAACATGTCCATGACCTTTACGCAGTTCTATTTTACCTGCTTTAGGTGCTAGCCAATTCTGTAAGTAGAAGAGTGGTATCGATTTTTTACGTACTATGATAGTCAGTTGCCCATCAACGACGTTCGTCCGGCTAAGATCAAGGTGGAAGATTTCATTCACGCTCGCAAGTGGTAGAGCAAATGGATGCCCTGCGACCCCAACCATCAATGTCGGTAAGATAGCGAGTGTTAGCGGCACTTTGATCGTAATCTTAGTCCCTTTGCCCATCTCAGAATCGATATCAATTGAACCATTGAGTGTATTGATGGCTGTTTTTACAACATCCATCCCAACACCACGACCAGAAATGTCTGAAATTTGCTCTTTACTGGAGAATCCCGCCATAAAGATTAAGTTAAAACACTCTTTATTGGAGAGACGCGACGCCGCATCTTCATCCATCATGCCTCGTTTAACCGCAATACTACGCAGCTTATCTGGGTCCATACCGCCGCCATCATCGACGATAGCTAGCTCAATATGATCACCTTCTTGCGAAGCTGAGAGTATGATTTTACCCGTGCTTGGCTTTCCAGATTTGCTACGCACATCAGGCATTTCAATGCCGTGGTCAACTGAGTTACGCACTAAGTGGATCAATGGGTCTGCAAGCGCTTCGACCAAGTTTTTATCAAGGTCTGTTTCTTCACCGCGCATTTCAAGCACGATGTCTTTTTTCAGGGTACGTGCAAGGTCTCGAACCACGCGAGGGAAACGACCGAACACTTTCTTAATCGGTTGCATGCGCGTTTTCATGACAGCGCCTTGCAAATCCGCAGTAACTACATCAAGGTTAGCCACCGCTTTTGCCATCTCTTCGTCGTTGCTATTAAGCCCTAAACTCAGCAAGCGGTTACGCACTAGCACCAATTCGCCAATCATGTTCATAATGATGTCGAGCGTTGATGTATCAACACGGACTGTTGTTTCCGGCTGAGTTTGCGCTTTTTTAGCCACAGCAGGTGCTGATACTTCTTTTTTCTCAGCCACTGCAACCGGAGCTTTCGCAGGGGAAGAGGTGGCTGGAGCCGTTACTTTAGGCTGAGGAGCAGGTGTAGGTTTCGCCGCTTCAGCTTTCGGTTTTGCGGTCTCTGTTGGTTTTACAGGCTCTGCTGGCTTCACATTTTCAGAAGCGGGTCTGGTTGCCATTTCCAACTCTTCTGGCAATGGCCCTTTTCCTGAGCCATGCAGTTCGTCAAGAAGCTTTTCAAACTCCTCGTCCGTCATCAAATCATCGCCACCACCAGCAGAAGCTTTAGGTGCCGCTGTTGATTTAGGCGGAGTAGTTGGTTTCGCTGTCACCTCAGGAGCGGGTTCAACGGTTGGAGCTTTGCCTACGCCGTGCAGTTCATCAAGCAGCTTTTCAAATTCGTCATCCGTAATGTCACCACTAGCAGCCACTGATGCACTTGGGGCTTTAGGCGCTGGGGCCGCTGGTGCGGCATTTTCAGAATGAGCATTAGGCGCGGTGCCCTTGCCATGTAATTCGTCTAACAGTTTTTCAAATTCATCTTGCGTGATTTCATCGATAGAATTTGACGCGACAGCCTTTGAGGCCACTGGTTGAATGACTTCCGGTTCAGGCTCTTCGATAGCGGCCTCTTCCTCGACTTCAACTTCAGCAATAACAGGCTCCACTTCGTCAATTTCATCTTCAGAAGCAGGACGACACAATTTATGAAGTTCATCGAGTAGAGCGGGATCTGCAGGCTCTAAGGGTTCTTGATCTTGAACAGCGCGAAACTGTGCATTAACGGTGTCTAAAGCTCGTAACATCGTATCCATCAAGCTCGATGTTACACTTCTTTGGCCATTGCGTAAGATATCAAATACGTTCTCGGCACCGTGGCACGTCTCAACCAGCTCGGTGAGGGCAAGAAACCCGGCCCCACCTTTAACGGTATGGAAACCGCGGAAAATCGCATTTAATAACTCCCTGTCTTCGGGGTTGTTCTCAAGTTCAACCAATTGCTCTGAGAGCAATTCGAGAATTTCACCTGCTTCAACCAAAAAGTCCTGAAGAATGTCGTCGTCTAATTCGTAGCTCATACGTTACCCCTAAAAACCAAGACTCGATAACAAATCATCGACTTCGTCTTGAGATGAAACCGCATCGGCTCTTTCATGAGGGTTCAAAATAGGACCTTCAGGTTCGATAGATGGGTTCTTCTTGTCTGTTTTTTGTTCTATTTGGTTAGCCCCAAAGGCAGTGAGAATCTCAACTAGGCGTTTCTCAACTTCATTAACCAGCGTAATAACACGCCGAATTATTTGGCCAGTGAGATCTTGAAAGTCTTGAGCCATCAATATCTCAGTTAGCTGACCTCGCAATTCGCTGCTGTTGCCTTCAACTTGTGATAGTAGATCATCAATACGGTGACAAAGTGCTTTAAACTCAATGAGATCAATACGCCCATGCATCAACTCATTCCATTGTGGACGCACTTTTAACAAACCTTCGTGAAGGCTGTCAGCGATCGGCATACATCGATCCACTGCATCCATTGTTTTATTCGCAGCCACTTCCGTTTTATCAATTACATATTGAAGACGATCCCTTGCATCTGGAATTTCGTCATTTGCAATCTCAGCCATCCGTTCATCAAGGTTGAACTGTTTGAGCGATTCATGCAGTTCCCTTGTCAAAGTGCCTATTTCTTGCAGCATTGGATTGCTTGCTTTGTCGTAGGTCTCTTTAAAGAGTTGATTCGCCTGATCTTGCTGTCCATTTTCCAGTAGCTGAACGAGTTCTTTTGCTTGTTCTAATGAAATCATCGATTAGCCTTTTCGCGCATAAATGAATAGAGCACCTTTTGTCTGTGACCACACGCTTTATAAACGCTCGAAAATTTTATCCAGTTTTTCTTTAAGCGTAGCAGCAGTAAAAGGTTTTACGATATAACCATTCACACCTGCTTGAGCAGCCTCGATGATTTGTTCGCGTTTTGCTTCTGCGGTGATCATCAGAACAGGCAGATGCTTAAGTTCTGCGTCTGCTCGGATATTTTTCAACAAATCGATGCCTTGCATGCCCGGCATATTCCAGTCTGTAACCACAAACTCAAAATCACCTTTCTTTAGCATAGGCAACGCTGTCAGGCCATCATCTGCTTCTTGGGTATTATTGAAGCCCAAATCACGAAGTAGATTCTTAACAATACGGCGCATTGTTGAAAAGTCGTCAACAATAAGGATCTTCATGTTTTTATTCAAAATTGCCTCCACTGAGCTCGAAATCAGTGATATTAGTCATTTTGCGTCCAAGAACTTAACTTCGTTCTTAGTCGCTGCATAGATTGGCTTAGTATCTGGCTAACGCGGGATTCGCTAACACCTAGAACTTCACCAATTTCTTTTAAGTTTAGCTCTTCATCATAATAGAGCGAAAGTACCAAAGCTTCACGTTCTGGAAGTGATTTTATTGATTCAACCAATGCTTTACGAAACGATTCATCGGCGACTCCCTTAAATGGCGAGTTGTCTTCATCGTCATCCAGAGGAGAAATTGCATCATCAGAAATACCTAAATCTTCGATTCCGACAATCCGTGAGCAATTAATGTCAGTTAATACAGTATGGTACTGATCCAGCGACATGCCTAAATACTTCGCAACTTCTGTATCAGTTGGGTTTCGGTTTAGCTCACCTTCTAGAACTGAAATTGCATGGGTTATCTCTCGGTTGTGTTTATGAACCGAGCGTGGAACCCAATCACCACGCCGAATATCGTCGAGCATAGCTCCACGAATTCGAATTCCTGCGTAGGTTTCAAAGCTTGCACCTTTACTCCCATCATAATTTTTTTGTGCTTCAAGTAGGCCTATCATACCGGCTTGTATTAGATCTTCGACCAATACGTTTGGTGGCAGGCGACCTGCTAAATGGTGTGCAATACGCTTAACCAATACAGAGTATTTTTCTAAAAATGCTTGTTGGCTCTTTAGGTTTCCGTGTTGGTCATAAGTAAGCGCTTTATTCACCGAATGGTTCCCCTACACTTTCTGTTCTATTTAGCAAACGCTCGACAAAAAATTCCAGATGGCCTGTCGGCGTTCTTGGAATTGGCCACGTTAACGCTTTACTTGCCAACGAGCTGATTGCCAGTGCCGCAGGTGACCGTGGAAACGCATCGACCACTATTTTTTGTTTTTTTACTGCTTGTCGCACTTTATCATCCAAAGGTATGCAAGCAACAAGTTCAAGGCTCACATTTAGGAATCTTTCTGTCACTAAAGTTAATTTAGCAAATAATTCCCGTCCTTCACGATAACTTCTCACCATATTGGCCACAATTTTAAAACGTTGCACTTGGTGTTCACGACTTAAGAGCTTGATCAGCGCGTAAGCGTCGGTGATGGATGTCGGTTCGTCACATACCACGATCACTACATCTTGTGCGGCGCGACAGAAGCTCACGACCATATCAGAAATACCTGCGGCTGTATCGATGAGCAGAATATCCATCTCATCTTCTAAACTGCCAAAGGCGCGTATTAAACCAACATGTTGGGCGTGTGACAACTCTGTCATCGACTGTGTGCCCGAGGTCGCTGGAATTATTCGTATCCCAAAAGGCCCCTCGACGATGGCATCTTTGAGTTCACACTCGCCAGCCAGTACATGCCCTAAGTTTCGCTTCGGGCGTATGCCAAGCATCACATCCACGTTAGCTAAACCTAAGTCTGCATCCAACACCATGACTTTTTTGCCTTGACGAGCCATGCAGATCGCCATGCCGAGTGTCACGTGAGATTTACCCACACCACCTTTACCACCAGTCACAGATATGACTTTGGTCAGTGACGGTTGAGTTAAGCGGCGTAAACCGCTCGCTTGGTCATATATCATATTATTCGCCATATTTGTCCGCCGCCTAGAATCTCTCGGAGTCGCTGCTCCAATAGTGAGGTTCATTCTCTGTCGACTTCTCTAGCAATTCGTTTGCCTTTGCAACCATGTACTTCGGTTGGGCAATCACAATATCTTCTGGTACACGCTGGCCATTCGCGATGTAAGCAACGGGCAGTGCGTTTTGAACCACGACACTCACAAATTCCCCTAAGCTCAGTGACTCATCAAGCTTAGTCATAATGCACCCTGAAAGAGGGATCCTTCTAAAGTGCTCGATTGTTTCTTGTAATACTTTTCTTTGTGCCGTTGCAGGCAGAACAAGGTAACTGTGGATGATTTCGCCACTCTCTTGCATCAGGGTATCGAGCTGCTCTGATAACCGAACATCACGCTGCCCCATCCCCGCGGTATCAACTAAAATTAAACGCCGATTTCTTAGCTGATATATTACATCGGCTAACTCACTGGAATCTTTAGCAACTCTTACTGGACAACCCATGATTCGGCCATAAATAGAGAGCTGTTCATGAGCACCGATACGGTAGGTATCTGTGGTGACTAGAGCGACGTTATCAGCGCCATACTCCATAGCGGCGCGAGCGGCTAGTTTAGCAATGGTGGTGGTTTTACCAACCCCTGTTGGGCCTAATAGCGCAACCACACCACCACGTTTCAGAATATCTTGTTTGGAAACAGGGACTTGATCAGCCACTAAGCCAAGCAGTGCCTTCCAAGCTTTCGTTGGAGCCGTATCTTCTGGGATATAGCACGCAAGCTGGTCAGCCAGTTCTTGTGAAACCCCCATGCGCTCAAGTCTTTTAATGAGCATGGCACGCAAAGGTTCTCGACGCTCAACTTCTTGCCACATTAATCCTGAAACTTGATGTTCTAACAGGCGGCGTATTGAGGTCATCTCTTCACGCATGTTTTCCAGCTCTGGGTTCGAAACACTCGCCTCTTGCGTTGGGTAACGATCATAACGCGACGGATCTAGCTTCGGCGTTTGACGGGTGGACGCTCTTCTATCCTCTGCAATTAACTTCGCTAATGGCGAATCGGCTCGTAACTCTGCATTACCGTGTCCTGAGTTGGTGTTAGATGAACCTGATTGACGTTGCAATAATGCAGAGAGCGAATCTTCATTTTCGGCGTGATAGTCCGAATCTGAGCCACTTGGTGCGCTGTACTGCTTTAACATATTTGCAAAACGTTTGGTCATTGAACGCCCAGTGTCTGCGCTGTTTTGCAGGCTGACTCGATCATCATCCAACTCACGAGAGGATTTGTTCAAAGACGGGGTGACTTGGGTGTAACCTTGTTGTCTAGGCTGCGAATTATAGCGCTTGGCACTGTTTTGCTGGGTGGGCTGTTCACCATCCACAGCGGCAACGATTTCCACACCACCCGCGACTTTTTTATTCGACATGATCACCGCTTCCGCACCAAGCTCTTCTTTCACTTGCAGCAGCGCTGTTCGCATATCTTTGGCAAAAAATCGTTTTATTTTCAAAGCAGATATCCGTGTTTAAATGGCTAAAGCCCGATTAGGTAACAGCAGTTTCGTTAGTTACCAACGGCTTGAACAATCCGAATTTGTTTCTCGTCAGGTATTTCTTGATAAGAGAGCACACGCAAATTAGGTATCGTGTTTTTCACAAACTTCGCCAAAGTTGAACGAAGCACACCAGACGTGAGTAACACGGCAGGCTCACCTTTCAATTCTTGTTCTTGCGTTGCATGGCTCAGTGCAGCTTGTAGACGCTCTGCTAAGCCTGGCTCAATACCTGCCGATTCTCCTCCTGACGCCTGCATGGTTTGATGCAATATTTGTTCCAGCTCAGGAATCAGTGTTATCACTGGTAGTTCAGGTTCTATACCATTGATTTCTTGGACGATTAAACGCTTCAATGAGATTCGAACGGCCGCCGTTAGGATGTCAGGTTCTTGACTCCGCCCAGAATACTCCGCCAAGGTTTGTATTATGGTTCGAATATCTCGGATTGGAATCGCTTCATTGAGTAGGTTTTGCAGTACCTTAACGACTGTACCCAACGGTAGTTGATCTGGAACGAAGTTTTCAACTAGCCTTGGCGCTGAGCGACCCAGCATTTCAATTAAGTTTTGAACCTCTTCATGACCAATCAGTTGCGAGGCGTTATTAGTGAGAAGCTGACTCAAATGAGTGGCGAGTACGGTCGATGAGTCCACAACTGTGTAACCGAGAGCTTGTGCGTGTTCACGTTGTTCTTCACGGATCCAAACTGCTTCAAGGCCGAATGCAGGGTCGAGCGTGCGTTCACCGTCAATAACACCATAGACTTGACCAGGGTTAATCGCCAGTTCTTGATCTGGGCGGATCTCCGCTTCGCCAACAGCTACCCCCATTAAGGTAATGCGATAACTATTGGGTGTTAATTCTAAATTGTCACGAATATGCACTGCGGGGATGAGAAAGCCAAAGTCTTGCGACAGTTTTTTCCGAACACCTTTTACGCGTTCGAGCAGCTCTCCACCTTGATCTCGGTCCACCAGCGGTATCAATCGATAGCCCACTTCTAAGCCAATCACATCAACGGGTTGAACATCATCCCAAGAGAGCTCTTTTTGAGTGGGTGCTTCGTTGTCCACTTTTGCAGGCAGTTTCTTTTCATCGGCGGTTTTTTTCTGTTTGCGTATCATCCAATACGCGCAACCACCCGCTAATGCGGCTAGCAATAAGAAAGCAAAGTGAGGCATACCCGGCACAATGCCCATGATGCCGAGAATACAAGCGGTAATCATCAATGCTTTAGGGTTGTCAAACAGTTGGAAGACGACTTGCTCTCCCATATCTTCATCGGTATTTTGACGGGTAACCATCATGGCAGCGCCAATCGAAAGCAGCAATGAGGGGATCTGAGCCACTAAGCCGTCACCAATGGTCAGCAGTGTGTAGATTTGGATCGCTTCTTTAAAACCCAACCCATATTGCGCCATACCAATCGATAAGCCGCCAATAATGTTGATGAACAAAATTAAGATCCCGGCAATCGCATCCCCTTTAACAAATTTTGACGCACCGTCCATTGAACCGTAGAAATCCGCTTCTTTGGTTACTTCGAAGCGTCTCAGCCGCGCTTGGTCTTGATCGATTAAACCCGCATTTAAGTCCGCATCTATGGCCATTTGCTTACCCGGCAAGGCATCTAGGGTAAAGCGAGCACTCACCTCAGAAATACGTCCCGCACCTTTAGTTACTACCATGAAGTTGATGATCATCAAGATCAAAAACACCACTAAACCAACGGCGTAGTTACCACCGATCACCACACTACCAAACGCTTCAATGACGTTACCAGCCGCCCCAGGGCCTTCATGACCATACAATAAAACCACACGGGTTGAAGCGACGTTCAAGGCTAGTCGAAGTAAGGTTGCAATAAGCAAAACCGTAGGAAAAGCAGCAAAATCAAGCGGTCTACGGGTATAGACAGTAACGAGTAACACCACCATCGATAAGGCAATGTTAAAAGTGAAAAACAGATCCAATAGGAAGGCTGGGATCGGTAAAACGACCATAGCCAACGTGGCCAATACCATAACCGGCGCACCGATTGCTGGCATACTTCGCTGCGGTATTGATGGCAATTTATCTGCAAATGGGAGAGTAAATTTCATAGGTTAGCAAGCAATCTGTTGATAAATATCTATAAATGCGACAATGCGTTAACTCGGCGATGCAATTTTTAGTCCAGTAAAACAGTCAAAATAATGGCTACATTGGTAAAGGCAATAACCCTTCACTTAACGTAGCCTAGTTATTCAAATTACGTGAACTTCTTTTACTTTGAATGGTGGTTTAAGGATTAATACTCCAGATCTGCTGTCCTTTACGCAACTCTCTATCATATTCGATACCAATCAGACCGGATGTGGGGAACATTGGAGGGACTAAATCGGTAACGAATTCAGCCGCGAGATAGCCAACTAACGGTAAATGAGACACCAGCAGCACTGATTCGATTTGTTCTACATCGGCCAAGGCAGAGACATACTCAAATACCACTTCCGCTTTCCCATAAGGTGTGATGTCATCACAGGTCACAACATCATCGGCATTAAAATAAGAGGCTATCGCAGCCCAAGTTTGCTGCGCCCGTAAGTAAGGGCTTACCAATACTTTATCTACATGGCGAAGATCTTGCTTTTCACAAGCACGAGCCACAGCAACAGACTCACGAAGACCTCTTTCGGTTAAGGCCCTTTGTGCATCACTCGCTGCATAATGTTCAGCTTCTCCGTGACGCATAATAAAAATCTTCATTACTCATTCCTAGTGGTTATTATCTATGCCGTCTAGGCGGCTTTATTCTCGATTATATCAGGCAACCAAGCAAAGACTTCGACACTGTTAACAGTCTATTAAAAAGTCTCCTGAAGGACTAAAATGGCACTTCGCTCATAAAATCATTGCTTGAAATTTGCACCTAACCGTTTCAACGCCATAATTAAAAAAGCCTTTTCTGTGGAGAGTCACTGTGCATTTAAGCCCTAACGACACCAACCAATACCGCTACATTACGTTAACTAATGGTCTGAGAACATTACTTATTCAAGCGGATGATGCACAAAAGTCAGCCGCTGCTTTAGCGATTAATGTAGGGCATTTTGATGACCCTGAAGACAGAGAAGGTCTTGCCCACTATCTGGAACACATGCTGTTTTTAGGCACAGAAAAGTACCCGAAAATTGGTGAGTTTCAAAGTTTTATTAATCAACATGGTGGCAGCAATAACGCATGGACTGGTACAGAGCACACCTGTTTTTTCTTTGATGTAAGCCCAAATCATTTTGAAAAAGCCTTGGACCGATTCAGCCAATTCTTTTGTGCCCCCTTGTTCAATGAAGAAGCTCTGGATAAAGAACGCCAAGCGGTGGATTCTGAATTTAAACTCAAACAGAATGATGATTCGAGAAGGCTCTATCAGGTTCAAAAAGAAACCATTAATCCGCAACACCCGTTTGCTAAATTTTCAGTGGGTAATTTAGAAACGCTGTGTGATAGAAATGGTGTCTCTATCCGTGAAGAAATTGTCCGTTTTCACCATGAAAATTACTCGGCTGATTTGATGACGCTCTCGCTAGCGGGCCCACAGACACTTGATGAGTTAGAGCAGTGGGCAAGAGATGAATTTTCCTCCATCCCAAATAAACAGCTCGGCCCGAAAAAAATAGAGGTGCCTTTTGTTTTAGACGCGCACCGAGGCGTCTTGATTCAAATCGAGCCACGAAAAGAGATCCGCAAACTGATTTTAAGCTTCCCAGCCCCAAGCGCGGATGACTTTTATCATGTCAAACCTCTCTCTTATTTCGCCCATCTCATCGGTTACGAAGGTGAAGGCAGTTTAATGCTGGCATTAAAAGAGAAAGGTTGGATCACGTCCTTATCGGCTGGAGGCGGCGCGAGTGGCAGCAATTATCGTGAGTTTTCGATAAGTTTTAGCCTGACACATGAAGGCGTAAAACAGGTCGATAACATCATCCAGTCACTCTTTACTCAGATTAAATTAATCGCAGAGCAGGGGCTGAACGAATGGCGTTACCTTGAGAAAAGAGCGGTGCTTGAGTCGGCTTTTCGCTTTCAAGAAACGACAAGGCCATTAGACATGGTCAGCCATTTAGTGGTTAATATGCAGCACTATCAGCCGCAAGACACTATCTATGGCGATTACATGATGGCGGGCTACAACGAATCGCTACTTAAGCAAGCTCTTCATTATTTGACTCCTGAAAATCTACGCGCCACGTTAATTGCTAAAGATGGGTATTACGATAAGAAAGCGAAATGGTATTTTACACCTTATTCAATTACTCCATTATCGGCGTCACAACTTGCAGCATTCGCAACCCCTTGCGACATTGAAACAAACTTACCGCCACTCAATCCTTTTATCTGTTACGACTTAGACCCAAAACCGTTAGAGCCTTCAACGTCTTTACACCCGGAAATCATTGAAGAGTTACCAGGCTTTCGTTTATGGCATCTACAAGACCATGAATTTAGAGTGCCTAAAGGGGTAATTTACATCGCGATTGATAGCCCCATCTCGGTAGCCACTGCTCGAAATATTGTTAAAACACGTCTCTGTGTGGAAATGTTTTTAGACTCGCTGGCCACGGAAACTTATCAAGCAGAAATTGCTGGGATGAGTTACAACATGTACGCTCATCAAGGCGGCGTCACCCTGATGCTTTCTGGTTTTAGCGAAAAACAACCACAGTTAATGGAGATGATTCTCGCACGCTTTGCTAAACGTGATTTTAGCCTAAAACGCTTTAACACCATCAAGCAACAACTGCTTCGTAACTGGCAAAATACCACTAAAGATCGTCCAATTTCGCAGCTTTTCAATGCAATGACGGGTATTTTACAACCCAACAACCCTCCTTATGAAACGCTACTTGGTGCCTTAAAACAGATAGAAGTCGATGAGCTCAGTGATTTCGTTGAACAAATATTAGCGCAACTTCATGTTGAGATGTTTGTCTATGGCGACTGGTTAAGAAGTGATGCACAAGCGATGGCAGATACGCTTAAAAATGCATTACGAGTCAAAGATCAACAGTACGAGGAATCATTAAGACCACTCGTCATGCTCGGAGAGAGTGGGACTTTTCAAAAAGAGGTTCACTGCGATCAAGAAGATTCTGCTGTGGTGGTCTATTATCAGTGCAATGATGCCGCACCGCGCAGCATCGCCTTATATTCATTAGCTAATCACTTGATGTCCGCTACATTTTTTCATGAAATTCGCACTAAGCAGCAACTTGGTTATATGGTCGGAACGGGCAACATGCCATTAAACCGTCACCCAGGCATCGTACTCTACGTCCAGTCACCGAATGCTGCCCCTTATGAGCTGATTAGCGCTGTAGATGAATTTTTAAATGCTTTTTACATGGTGTTGCTGGAGCTCAACGAATACCAGTGGCACAGCAGTAAGCGCGGTTTATGGAATCAAATTTCAACGCCCGACCCCACCCTTCGCAGCCGTGCGCAAAGACTTTGGGTTGCTATCGGCAATAAAGATGCCGGCTTTGATCAAAGAGAGCAGGTTTTGAGTGAACTGAAATCACTCAGTCGCAGTGATATGATCCGCTTTGTGGTCAATGAGCTAAAACCAAGGACCGCCAATCGACTGATCATGCACAGCCAAGGAAACGCACATCAAACGGTTCAGAAACTCAGTTTAGGGCAAGAAATTGGCTCAATTGAAGCGTTCCAGCTTCGGCCTAAAAGCTATAACTTAGGATAACCGTACTTCATCGCCATCAGAGCAATTTATCTTTGCTCTGATTTTACAATCTCTTTTAAAGAGTGGGGATGCAGTTTAATGCACACGCCTTGCCACTTAAATGCAACCGTCGGGTTATGTAATCGCTCCCCTTCCCCTTTTGGACTGGACAATTTAACTTGAACACCTTGAGTGTCTAATGTTGTCCAGCATTCTTTTAATCGTGGGTAAACCGACAGTATATCCTGCAAATAGGCTTGCGCGGTTTGTGCCTCAGATGGCACCACAAATTCCACATGCTCCCAGCTCTGCTCTGGATAAATTTTTCCCTCGGCAGGGTAAGGCAATTCCAAACATTCTATTGACCAACTATTAGCCGATAGCGGCACCGTAAATTCAATCACGATGATAGGACGGCCATTTATCTGAGCACTCGATATTTCTCGCCCTTCCTCCAGCCATGCCGCATGTGCTAATGACGCTAATTTACGATCATTAATGCGCAGTGCAATGTGGTCAGCTTGATTTGTGGATAAATCAATATGCAAAATTTTGGTTAATTCTTGAATTTTATGCATAAATTTATCTAAATTCTGCTTAAGCTGTTCAGGATGAAGCGCTGCATTCTTTAATGGTTCAAGCATTTAAATGGTCCAAAATGATGATTATCGTCTAATAGTACCAACAACTCTTCGAAAAGTAGAAAATTTCCTAATTTAGTCCCTATAAGCGCCTCAATAAAATTGGTATTATGTGCGCCAAATGATGAACAAAATTAAGATATGTATTGGCACTAAATGGTGAATAAAATGCATACCTTTGCAATTCCAAGAATTAAAGGAAACGCGTGTGAATATCCAAGCACTGATTAATGACAAAGTATCTCAGGCTCTTGAAGCCGCAGGCGCACCAGCTGGCAGTCCTGCTGCTGTTCGCCAATCGGCCAAAGCGCAATTTGGTGACTATCAAGCCAATGGCATTATGGGCGTAGCTAAGCAACTGGGTACCAACCCGCGAGAATTTGCTCAAAAAGTATTGGATGTTCTGGACCTCGATGGTATTGCGAGCAAAATGGAAATTGCAGGCCCAGGTTTCATCAACATTTTCCTCAGTGAAGCGTTTCTTGCTAAACAAGCGGATATCGCCCTAGCAGATGAGCACCTTGGCGTAACCAAAGAAGCGCAGAAGACGATCGTCGCAGACTACTCAGCGCCTAACGTTGCTAAAGAGATGCATGTAGGCCACTTACGCTCAACCATCATTGGTGACGCCGTTGTACGTACCTTGGAATTTTTAGGCCATAAAGTGATCCGCGCCAACCACATCGGTGACTGGGGCACGCAATTTGGTATGTTGATAGCCAACCTTGAACGTGTGCAGCAAGAATCTGGTAACGAAGTTTCAATGGAACTTTCCGATCTTGAAGCTTTCTATCGTGAGTCAAAAAAACTCTACGACGAAGATGAAGTGTTTGCCGCTAAAGCACGAAATTATGTGGTCAAACTACAAAGCGGTGACGAATTCTGCGCTCAAATGTGGAAAAAATTGGTGGACATCACCATGATCCAAAACCAGCGTAACTATGATCGTTTGAATGTTTCGCTCACGCGCGATGATGTGATGGGCGAAAGCATGTACAACGACATGTTGCCCGGCATCGTAGCCGATTTAAAAGAAAAAGGTTTGGCGCAAGAAGATGATGGCGCACAAGTCGTTTTTCTTGAAGAATACAAAAATAAAGATGGCGAGCCGATGGGCGTTATCATCCAAAAACGTGATGGCGGCTTCTTATACACCACAACCGATATCGCGTGTGCAAAATACCGTTATGAAACCTTGGGTGCGGACCGTGTGCTGTACTTTATCGACTCGCGTCAACATCAACACCTAATGCAAGCATGGACGATTGTCCGCAAAGCGGGCTATGTACCTGAAGAAGTGACTCTTGAACACCACGCCTTTGGTATGATGCTAGGCAAAGATGGCCGCCCGTTCAAAACTCGTGCTGGCGGTACTGTTCGTCTGGCCGATCTTCTCGATGAAGCGCAAGAGCGTGCCGCTAAATTAATTGAATCCAAAAACCCTGATTTAGACGCCGCAGAAAAAGCGAACATTGCCAATACTGTCGCGATGGCCGCAGTGAAATATGCTGATCTTTCTAAGCACCGTACTACCGATTACGTGTTTGACTGGGACAACATGTTGGCATTTGAAGGTAACACTGCACCTTACATGCAGTATGCCTACACACGTGTCGCGTCAATTTTTGCTAAAGCAGGCGTATCGATGGATAACCTGACGGGTGAAATTAAAGTCACACAAGAGAAAGAAAAAGCTTTGATTGCGAAACTTCTGCAGTTTGAAGAAGCGGTACAAGCTGTTGCCCGCGAAGGCCAACCTCACATTATGTGTAGCTACCTATTTGAATTAGCTGGCCAATTCTCTAGCTTCTATGAAGCATGCCCTATCTTAGTCGCTGAAGATGAAAGTGTGAAACAAAGCCGCCTAAAACTGGCTGCGTTGACAGCAAAAACCATCAAGCAAGGTCTGTCGCTACTCGGTATTGATACATTAGAACGTATGTAACGACAGCTATGAGTGAATGAAAGGGTTGACCATGGTCAGCCTTTTCTTTTATCGGTGATAACATCCGTGCAAGTGAGATTGACATGAATTTTGAACTCCACCCGCAACTGGCCAAAGACACTTCCGTCATTGGTGAATTTCCTCTTTGCTTAGCCTTACTCCATAAAGATAATGCCGTGCCTTGGATTATTCTGGTGCCTAAACGTGCAAATTTGAAAGAGCTGCATCATCTACCAATGCAGGAACAGCAACAATTTTTATGCGAATCTCAAGCCGTTAGCCAAGCTCTTGAAGCCACGTTTTGTCCAGATAAACTCAATTTAGGTGCGCTGGGTAACATGGTTCCTCAGCTCCATATTCACCATGTTGCTCGATTTAAAAATGACATAGCATGGCCTGGGCCTATCTGGGGCAATACTCAAGGGATAGTGAGAGCCGAACAAGAACAGCAAGCGATCTTAACCAGAATCCAAAATGTTCTATCACTGAGTTCTATTTTTAGAAAAGGATAAACGTCGTCTCTCACACCATATATTAGGTAAAAGATAGATTGGGTAAAAGTTTGAAAGCCGCTGACATCAGCGGCTTTCGTTTATCAGACAGAATGCCTAGCATCAATTATGACTAAAGTACGACAGTCAAAGACAGCCCATTGTTTCGGTTAAGCCCATAACGCACTCTTGTTACGTGGTGAGCCTTGTTGGTATCGATAGTGCGCGACAATACACCTTTTTTTATCCACACGGCTAACATAGCGTCAACGCCGTCCTCACTGAGCGAAAACTTTTTCGCAATCGCCGAGCGGCTAACGATCCCATTCTCTTCAATGTAGCGCTTTAGCTCATTTAATATCATGCCACTTGTACCTCAAGCACCGTTTTCTGCTGGAGTCCTTTTCGCTTAAGCATTTTAAAGGTCAACAAACTCGCCATAACAATGGCAATAATCCACGTTAAACTTTCGACAGGGGTTTCGGTGATCCTAGTCGCTTGGTAATAAAGCGCGGCGCCACCATACGCAAGCCCCATCGTCCATACTGCGATAAAACGAGCATAATTCGCACCAAACTCACGAACATAAGCCCCCATGGCTGCAACACAAGGCGTGTAAAGCAAAATGAAGATAAGGTAGGCAAATGCGGCATGACCAGTGACAAAGTGCTGTTTCAAATTACCAAAGATTGAGACATCTACGGCTTGCTCTTCAGCCACTGCGCTACTGTCTGTCAAGTCTCCGACTTCGATACCGAGCGGATCAGAGAAGCTTAATCCCGTTAGGTTTTCTGGAATAGACATAACCGCTTCTTGTAGGCTCGCCATTAGGTCATATTCGCTTTCATCACCTTCAGCAGAGGTATATAAATTGTTTAATGTTCCGACTACCGCTTCTTTTGCAAAAATACCCGTGATGATACCCACTGTCGCTGGCCAGTTATCTTGATTGATACCAATAGGAGCAAATACCGGAGTAACCACTTGAGCCACTTTTGATAACACGGAGTTGTCACTATCTTCATTACCAAAGCTGCCATCAGTACCAACTGAATTGAGGAAGCTTAAGATCATAACAACGATGACAATCGTTTTCCCTGCACCGAGAACAAAACGTTTTAATTTCTGCCATGTTTTGATCATGACGTTTTGTACCGTTGGGATCTCGTAATCTGGCATCTCCATCACTAGGCTGTCGCTTGAACCCGGATAGAGCGTATGCTTCAAAACCAAACCAGTGAACACTGCGGCTAAAATGCCCAATAAATAAAGAGCAAAAACTACATTTTGACCGCTTTCAGGGAAAAACGCCGCAGCAAATAGCGCATACACTGGCAAACGTGCACCACATGACATAAAGGGTGCCATCGATGCCGCTAATTTACGTTCACGTTCTTGATCTAGAGTTCTGGTCGCCATAATCGCGGGAACGTTACAACCAAATCCTAAAACAAGCGGAACAAACGCTTTACCCGGTAGGCCTATCTTCTGCATCACTTTATCTAAAACAAAAGCCGCGCGAGACATATAGCCTGAACTTTCGAGTACAGCTAAAAATAAGTACAAACAAGCGATAACTGGGATAAATGTGGCGACGGTTTGAATACCTCCGCCAAGGCCATCGGCTAATAATGTCACTAACCAAATAGGCAAATGATCATCCAGTAAGTGGTGCCCACCATCAACCAATAACGCCCCGACGCCAATGTCGAAGAAATCAATGAAAGCGCTCCCAATATTGATCGAGAACATAAACATTAAGTACATAACCACAAAGAAAAACGGTACACCCACCCATTTATTTAAAATCAGCTTATCTGCTTTTTGTGTAAAACTGTGGCTTAGTTTCCCTTCGGTTTTGCGGATCTGCTGGCATTGTTCATGCAAAAATGTGTATTTGGTATCAGCGACATGCAGATCAATATCCAAACCACTTTGCAATTGCTCTTTCTGGATAAGCTCACGCTGCACTTCTGGTAATCCATTAATCACCAAAAGATCATTTTCTAAGGCACGAATAGCCAATGCGCGAGGTGCCACTTGCTTATGTTGAAAAATAGTGGCTAATTTTCCTATCGATTGTTCAAATGCACTGCCGTAATCCAATAGCAGTTCTTTAAGAGCTACGCCTTGCAGCAGTACTTTATGCAGCTTTTCTTTGAATCGACTCACCTGCTCTTTACTGGTAGCAGAAAGCATAAAAACGGGGCAACCTAGAACTTTCTCAAGTTGTTGAATGTCTAGGCTTTGACGCTCTCTTTTTAAAGCGTCCATTTTATTCAAAACCACAATCATTGGACGCCCGAGCTCTCTCAATTGAAGCGTCATATAGAGACTACGCTCCAAACACGTCACGTCCACAACGTTAATGATTAAATCGGCAGGATGTGTAAGAACCGCTCTAGAGGCAATGGATTCGTCAATGCTGTTACTGTCATTCCCGCTGTCAAGTGCGTAGATGCCCGGCAAATCCGTTAGTATGAATTCATCTCCAGAATGAGTGTAGCGACCCGTTTTTTTCTCAACTGTAACACCAGCCCAGTTACCGACTTGTTGCTTAGAACCAGTCAGCCCATTAAATAACGTTGTTTTGCCACTATTAGGGTTACCAACGGTTAGAATTTGATATCGCACTACGCTCTCTCCACTTCAATACAAGCGGCTATATTTTCACGTACCGCTAAAGAGACGCCTCTCACTTCAAGTTGAAGTGGATCTCCCATAGGAGCTCTTCTGATTAACGTAACAGTAGTTAGAGGCAGCAAGCCCATCACCATCAATTTTTTACGAATGTCATTTGGAAGTTGATTGAACGCGACAATGCTCGCGCTATCCCCTTCATTTAATTGAGATAATTTCATCTATCTTGCTCTCAATGGTAGTGGTAATGAGAAATATTTTTATTAACAGGCGAATAATACACGCGCTAACCCTCTATTTTATTGCGTGAAATCAAAGATTGCATAAATCCATCACGTTGTTTTCGGTAAATAAACTGACGTTAAAAACGTTAAAAAATTATCAGGCACAAATTAGCT
>NZ_CAWNJO010000053.1:0-38564 GCF_963874835.1 Vibrio sp. V12_P9A6T4
CGTTCACTTGGTTGTGATAGTTCCACCAAAAGTTTCGATATCAACGTTGATGGGAGTATTGAAAGGGCGTTCAGCAATCCGCTTGTTTAACAAGTTCCCACATATAAGAAAGAAACTGTGGGGTAATCATTTTTGGGCAAGGGGATACTTTGTTGACACAGTTGGTGTGAATGAAGAAATCATCAGGCGTTACGTAAGGCACCAAGACAAGAAAGATCAAGAATATGAGGCGCAGTTAGAGTTGAAGATAAACTAGCAGCGCAGGGATGCCCCCTTATAGGGGGCTATAAACCAAAGCCGCCTTCTAAGAAGGCGGATTTTTACTTATCACGTCGGCTGTTAATTATACGCGCGTGCGACACGTCCAAGTGATGACAGTTGATAATGTTCAGCGTATGCGGGGATGAAGCTTGAGTGACCTTTTTTCACGGTTAGAGACTCACCATTGTCATGGGTTAAGGTCGCATCAGCATCAATGGCAAAGATAATTTCGGCACTGTTGATTTTCACGTTAACTTGCGCGGCATTGAGGTAAATCGCAAACTTAAAATCGCGGACTGGGACAGGGAACAGTAATGCTCCATTTTCTTCGATTGGTTTCAATAACAGGCTTGAAGCGGGTTTTTCTTCAAATAGCGTGCATGATGCGAGCTCTTCAATATCCATGTGTTTGGGTGTTAGGCCAGCGCGCAATACGTTGTCTGAATTGGCCATGATTTCAAGCCCGGTACCTTTCAAGTAGGCGTGTGGCGTTCTGGCGTCTAAAAACATGGCCTCACCCGGAGCTAAAGTGAGTACATTGAGCATTAATGGAGAAAATAGACCGATATCACCGGGGTACTGTTGTGCCAGCTCTAAAATGAGCCCAAAAAGATCATCACCTGCATGATGATGGGCATACGCTAATAATGCATTCACCGCATGTTCTTTTTGCTCGCCAGTTAATGATAGCAATGCACTAAAAAAGGTTTTTAAACCTTGTGATGTTGGGTTGTGTGCAAAAGCATCGACTAGGGTTGAAATCGCATTGATATTCAGCGTTTGAAATTGTTCAACAATCTCTGTGATTGGGCGAAACCCATTCATCGCTTGATAAGGGGTAAGGGCGTAAACCAATTCCGGCTTGTGGTTAGGATCTTTATAGTTGCGATGTCCGGCATTGAGTGGGATCCCCGCTTGGTTTTCTTTCTCAAAGCCAATTTCCGCTTCTTGCTTACTTGGGTGAACTTGAATCGAAAGGGCGTTCGCTGCGGCAAGTACTTTGAAAAGATAAGGTAGCTCACCAAAGGTTGTTGCAGTAGCAGCAGAAAGAAACGCTGTTTTATCTTGGTTGATCATCTCAAGCAACGAAACAGGTTCTCCATTCACATGAATTTGTGAGCATCCATTTGGGTGTGCTCCCATCCAAATTTCTGCTTGTGGAGCGTTGTTTGGGTTAGCAATATCAAACAAGTGCTGAATCGAAGTCGTGCTTCCCCACGCATAGTTTTGGATGACATTGTCCATCAAAAAGAAAGGTTGTTTGTTATTGGTCATAGTACATCTCACAAAAAATCAAAATAAAAACAAAGCAGCAGTACATAGAGTAAGCGAAATAAAAAACTCCCGAGTTAAAGCGGGAGTACAACATAAAATCAGAAGCTCAGCGTTGATGAACATCAAGCACTCTCGGGGGAGAGTGCTTGATCATTAAGCCGTTGCTTGTTGTAATTTCGCTTGGCGCATTTTTTTCAGAGTGATACAAACAACACCTGTCACTACAGCACCGGTTGCCATGCAAAGCAAAGCTAGCAAAGGCTTATTCATGGCACCGAGCAATGCTACTACAGGACCGCCGTGGGCAACACTGTTTGTAATGCCAAAAGTGAACGCCATAACCGCTGCAACCATCGACCCCAAGATGTTTGCTGGAATGACTGACATCGGATCTTGTGCGGCAAATGGAATTGCCCCTTCAGAGATACCAACCAAGCCCATTGCACCGGAAGCTTTACCTGCTTCAATTTCAGAGGCTTCAAACAAGTTCAGTTTACGGCCCAAAACGGTTGCTAAAGCCATGCCGAGTGGCGCGACTGGAATGGCACACGCCATTGCACCCATAAATTGAGTTTGACCGCTGGCAATCATACCAACAGAGAAGAGGAATGCCACTTTGTTAAATGGGCCACCCATATCAAAGCCAGCCATGCCGCCGAGCACAATACCGAGCAGTATCACGTTACCTGAGCTCATGCTCGTAAGTAGTGCGGTTAAGCCATCCATCAAGCTTGCAATCGGCGCGCCGATAACAAAAATAAAGAGCCCAGAGATAAAGAGTGAGCCTGCGATGGGTGCAATCATGATTGGCACAAGTGGTTGAATAAACTTGTGAAAATGGATGCTTGTTAACCATTTGATGAAATAACCGACTAAAAGGCCAGCAATAATGGCACCGATAAAACCTGTACCAGCATCTGCGCCGTAGAATGACCCGTTGTTAGCGATCCAACCACCAATTAAGCCAGGAGTCAGAGCGGGGCGATCGGCGATCGCATACGCGATGTAACCTGCAAGAATGGGGATCATCAACGTAAAAGCAACCACACCGACGTTCAGCACTTGATTCCACATACTGCCGTCAGGAATGGCCATACCAGCTTCGGTTGGCTCGCCGCCAATAGCGAGTGCTAAAGCAATCAACAAACCGCCAGTAACAACGAATGGGATCATATGCGATACACCATTCATCAAATAGCGGTATAAATCGGAGCGAGCTTGCGCCGCTTTGCCTTTCCCATCTAAAGTCTTGGCACTGGCATCGGCTTGATATTTTGGTGCGCTGAGGGCTTTTTCAATCAACCCTTTTGCATCACGAATCGGCGCTTTAACACCAGTTTCAATCAGTTTTTTACCCGCAAAGCGCACCATGTCAACTTGCTTGTCGCAAGCCACGATGATCGCATCAGCTTTAGCGATCTCTTCATCCGTTGGGCTATTTTTCACCCCAATCGAACCGTTGGTTTCGACTTTAATTTGATAACCCATCGTGGCGGCCCCTTTTTCCAGCGCTTCAGCGGCAAGATAAGTGTGTGCAACACCGGCTGGGCAGCCCGTTACGCCAATCAAAAAGCCTTTATTGGCTTCAACATCGGTTGCTTTTTCGGTTTTTTGTAGCAACAAATCTAGCGCTGCTTGCTCTGTTTTTGCGTCTAAGAAACGTTCAATGAACCCTTCTTCAATCAGCTTGGAAGAGAGCTCTGCCAGCACTTCAATATGATGATTTGAACCACCATCAGGTGAGGCTATCATGAAAAATAATTTAGAAGGCAAGCCATCTTCCGCGCCATATTCGATACCGCTTTTGCTGATGCCTATCACAACTGCAGGCGAGATAACGGCGGAACTTTTGGCATGAGGCAGCGCGACACCATCTTCAAATCCAGTGTTACCAAGCTCTTCACGAGCATAGATATCGGCTAAAAACTGCGATTTATCGCTGATGCGTCCTTGTTCTAACAGTACATCGACCAGCTCTGAGAAAACGCCATCTTTTGATGTTGCTTTCAAATCAAGCCGGATCAAGTTCTCATTAATAAGTTGAGTGATCATGTTTCGTCCCCTATATGGTTTTTATCCCCTTCGCACTTAGAGCTGAGCCATGTTGGCTGAAACTTCAAACTGTTTGGGGATATTGTTATTGCGCACCGCGCTTTTTGTTGGAGATATTGTGAGCGCCTCGGGTGAACAGTGGTAGTGTACGAAACTGGCATTTACTGGATTATTGTAACCTGTGGCTGCAAACGTGATCAGGCTCTTATTTTGGTTTTAGGGTGATAATTTTAATTTATGATTAATTTTTTATTTTAATTCAATTGGATAAATTGATTATTTTGCTTTTTCGATCGGAGTTATCGAATGCGTAATGATTGGTGATTCATGAGGTGTTGGATTATAGTTGCCTCGTTTATTGATGGGTATAGGGTGAATTTTGTGATCCCAGTATTTAAAAATGTGATTGAAGTGCTGCTCTCGGAGCGAGAAAGTTTTAATCGAATATGGTTTGCTGGGGACAAAATAACGCCGCCAGCGTTCAGTTACCAAGTCAATTTTCCTCGTCTAGAATTGGTTTTAAGCGGCGTGTATAGCAACGAAATCGAAGAGATTGAACAAGGTATTAGTAAGGTCAACATCTTATCTGGTGATGCGCTTTATATACCTCCGAACTGCTGGAATAAACCTGATTGGCAAGAGAGCTGTTCGGTCTTGAGTTTGCTATTTGGCCGTCGTCAAATGGGGTTTAGTTTGGTCAGTAAACACAAAGGCGAGAGTGGTTTTTATGATGTTCAGAAACACAGTATCCCAACGCGTACTGGGCACGCGATTGATCACATGCTCGAAGGGCTAAATGCATTAGCACGTGAGCCTCAGAAAAGTCCAATGGACGAACATTTGTTGCTGGCTCTGTTGAGTTACAGCGCCACAATGCTCGATCAACCGACCGCTTCTCCTAAAAAGCGCAGTGAAGATTTATATCAAGGTATCTGCATTTATATCCAAGAAAATTTTCATCGCAATATTTGCCGTGACAGCATCGCACAGCGGTTTAATATCTCTGCCAACCATTTATCGCGCATGTTTCGCCAACAAGGACACATGACTCTTGCTGATTACATCACTTGGGTAAGAATTGAACGGGCAAAATTTATGTTGAAGAAATACACCTTTCGTTTAGCCGAAGTGGCCACGCGCTGTGGATTTCAAGATGTGAATTATTTTTTCCGCGTATTTAAAAGCAAAGCGGGTATGACTCCATCTGAATATCGAACTCTGTCGCAATAAAGCTATTCATTTTGTATTGGGTCGCACGGCTTAGCCATCACGTGCAGCAAAATGGCTTTAAGGGTTTCTTCTCTTTTTGCCGTAAGTAGCCATTGACGATGTTCCTCTTCCAGCAACCAACGAGTTAACTGCGTGACCGGTTTAATCACGGTTCGCGGCGCTGATGTCGGCAGTAATAAGGTGATGATCAGCGACACATCGCCGGATTTTTCTGACCATGATAGCGGGTTTGCTAACCAGTGAACCGCCAGTGCTGGCTGGGCAACTCGTGCGTGAATGATATGGGGTAGCGCTATTCCACGGCCAATAATGGTCGGGGAGATGGCTTCTCTTTTTTCCAGCGCATGCAAAATATCATGGCAATGTGCGGGCATGATCTGCTTAGCAATCGTGTCGAGTGCCTCTGATTTGCTAAGCTCAGGGCCTAATGTGGCGTAATGCCACTGTAGCGAAAAGGGCAGTTTAAAAGCAGAGTGGGTGGCAAACGCCCATTCCGCTTTGGCATTTTGTTTGTGCGATGTTGAAATAAGCAGTGTGTGCTCGCGCAAATACTCTGTCATCACCATGCAGGCCAACTCGGCGTCGAGCCCTTCAATGGCAATTTGGCATACATCTCCCGGGTTTGAACCAAGGCTTAACACTTGCAGTGTATGGTTGAGCATTGCCTTGTTGTCACGCGTGATGTTAAACAGCACCACCACCGAGCGAAAATGGCGGTTGAGATCTTTCAATTCATTTAATTGCCAGCTGACCAGACCGCCTGCTTTTAAAACAAAAGTGATGCGTGTTGTGATCATCGGCGGTTACAAATGACGATCTAAAACAGATTGCACGTTCGTCAACACTTCTTCAATGGACACCTGAACCGTTTTGCAACCAACAAAACGTTCACGCTGTTCAATGTCGATATCTGAAGCGATGAGGATCAGATCCGCGTTGACAATATCTGCCACTGTCAGTGGGTTCTCGACACCCATTGCACCTTGGGTTTCGACTTTGATTGAGATATTACGCTTATTCGCTTCTTTTTTGAGTGCGTCTGCGGCCATATAGGTGTGCGCGATGCCTGTTGGACAAGCGGTTACTGCGATAATTTTCATAACGAAAGATAATAGAGAAATGATGAGTGAGTATAAGGAGGATGAAAGCGTGACTCAACCGAAGTTTACGCTAAGCCAGTACCCTAATGACTGTAGCACTCAGGCTACTCGGCTTTGCACATAAACTTTGCACTGGCCGTAGAATAGGGAAGCCCATCATAAAAAATGGTGCTGCACAGATAGTAAATGTGACGTTTTTGTTTGATAAGATGCGCTTCGACTTGTAATGGTACATTCAGTGGAATAGGGTGCAGATAACGTACGTTTAGCTCTGCCGTCATCGCATAAATGCACTGTGCAAACAGACAATGCGTCATGGCAGCGTCATGTAAGGTGCTGATAAGTCCACCCTGCATGACCCCTTGATAGCCTTGCATCTTTTCTGTTGCTACAATCTGTGCGCATACGCTCCCCGTTTCTGTTTGGTTAAATTGCAGTGCGTGCGTTTCAGAAAAGAACGGGGCACAACACACCGCGCAGTGGCAATGTTGTAGGGGAGGCTGAATGTTCATAAGTTCACCAAACTGTTTTTAAATTATTAGGAGAAGAAAATGGCAAGACCCAAAAAAATTCGTCGTGTTTGTGGTCAAGCGGCGTATGCATGCTTCAAACCCAACGGTGTCAAATTATCTGAATTGAACACAGTAGATTTACTGCCAGAAGAACTTGAAGCGCTGCGTTTGGCTGATAAAGAGGGGCTTAGCCAATTGCAAGCGGCTACGCAGATGGGCATATCGCGACAAACCTTTGGTAATATCGTTAACCAAGCAAGAGCGAAAGTCGCGACTTGCTTGGTGGAAGGTCATGCGTTGATGTTGGTTGAACGCTAACGCTCGTGATCAGGTTCTTGAATTTGATACAACACCTTCTGATGCTCATCACAAACGTCTACGCAGTTACATTCTCTTTCAATATCGATATTTGCTAATCCACCACAACTGCCTTGCAGCGAGCGGCGGCGAAACAAAACACCGATCGCCATCAAGACAATAATGCCAATAAAAAACGCAAAGGTTATAACATAAGTCATTATTTTCCCTCGACAATCGCTTTTACTTTCAGCACTTTCTTCAACGCTTCTATGGTAGTTGGTGACAGCATTCTGGGTGCCAGTTTGTTATGTTTACCCACTTTCTTCGATCCACATTGACTAGCACAACGTTTCTTCGATTTATTGGCTGAAGGCTTGCCAAAAGAGACGTCGGTGACGGGCAGAAGATGGTTTGGATGAAGTGATGTTAATTGGCTGCCTCTTGGTGCGTAATATACCGCAATCTTCTTTTCTAAAATCGCGGCTAACATATTTTGTCCGATATTGCGGACGATAACAGCGTCCACTCTATTCTCTCTTAGCAGTGCAAGTAGCTGTTTTTTGTGGCCACAACTGCCCTCGGTTTTAGTAACGTCAATACGTTGGCTAGTGGCGGTGGTATCGTCCACAATCATCAATTGAGGCGCTTTGGCAAAGTGATTAAAAGGCGAGTTTTGATCACAAGGGATGGCATAAATCATCATGGCTCCTAAAGTTTATCGGGTTCTTGTATTTAAAATACACCTTATTATTGGCATATGCCAATAATAAAAATGACAATTTAAGAGTTCATTAATTAAAAGTCGTGGTGCTGTTTGGTAAATCGAGACCCGATATGGCGTAAAAATACGCGAATAAATTGCAGGCGTATGTAACAAGCCTCATCTACACTTTGTGAGCAGTCAAATGAAAGTTAAATCTATTGCATATTGGAAACTCGCAAGTGTAAACGTTAACATTTGGTGTTTTGAGAGGTATGATCTCTTTCGTGGTGGATCGCACTTTTAAAAAGAGAAATAGGTCTCGATGTTACATTGCGTTACGTATGATTACTTAGTTTTGCAATAGTTATCAAACTATTCACAAGAAACTGCATGAAAATGCGATTTCAAAACTGAAATTTTAACTGGTTCACATTAATTGTTTGTTTTACTACTATACTTTGAAAGGTAAACGTTTTCACTGCTATTTCTCAGAGTTAACGTTTCTCCCCCTACACAACGTAATAACAACACTAACAAATAGGACTTGTTCAATGAGAAAGTTAACTACTTTAGCCATGCTTGCGGCTGGTATGAGTTTCGGCACTCAAGTCATGGCTGACACAACGATCGGTGTGACCGTTTATAAGTACGATGATAACTTTATGTCAGTTGTTCGCCAAGCGATTGAAAAACAGGCAAATAATGACGGCAACACCAAGGTTTTGATGAATGACTCACAAAACAGCCAATCAATGCAAAATGACCAAGTGGATGTCATGTTGGCTCGTGGCGTGAAAGCACTGGCGATCAACCTTGTCGACCCTGCTGCTGCACCCAGTATTATTCAAAAAGCGAAAATGGATGATGTTCCGATCGTTTTTTACAACAAAGAACCGAGTGCTAAAGCGCTCGCTTCGTATGACAAAGCCTATTATGTGGGCACAGATTCAAAAGAGTCGGGCATCATTCAAGGCGATCTGATTGCGCAGCATTGGAAAGCGAACTCAGCTTGGGATAAGAACGGTGACGGTGTACTGCAATACGTTATGTTGAAAGGTGAACCTGGCCACCCAGATGCGGAGGCTCGTACTTCTTACGCAGTGAAAACAATCAACGAAAATGGCATCAAAACAGAAGAGTTGCACATGGATACAGGTATGTGGGATACCGCCATGGCAAAAGATAAAATGGATGCTTGGTTATCTGGCCCGAACGGTAACAAAATTGAAGTTGTGATTGCCAACAACGATGGCATGGCGATGGGCGCGATTGAAGCGTTACGCGGTGCGGGCGCCAAAGTGCCAGTATTCGGCGTTGATGCGTTAGCGGAAGCGTTAGCATTGGTTAAATCTGGCGATATGACAGGTACGGTGCTTAATGATGCAGATTCACAAGCGAAAGCGACATTTGAACTTGCACGTAATTTAGCCAACGGCAAAGCCGCTACCGAAGGCACTCAGTGGGAAATGGTCAATAAGATTGTCCGTGTTCCTTATGTTGGTGTTGATAAATCGACACTCGAGTAACCTAAAGTTCAAGGGGGAAGTCATTCCCCCTTTACCCCCTAACTTATAGGGTGTTTATACAATCAATAATAAATAATTGCTAATTAAATTTTATTTAATATTGAATGGTATTAATCAAAGAATAAATAAGTGATGCCATGGTAAATCAAGAGCATGAATTTCTGTTAGAAATGACAGGAGTGAGTAAAGAGTTTCCCGGGGTTAAGGCATTAGATAAAGTTAATTTGAAAGTTCGACCACACTCTATTCATGCATTAATGGGAGAGAATGGTGCAGGTAAGTCGACGCTATTAAAATGCCTTTTTGGAATTTATGATAAAAACGAAGGTGATATTATATTTTTAGGCGAACATGTGAATTTTCAATCGTCTAAGCAAGCTTTGGAGGCGGGTGTTTCCATGGTCCACCAAGAGCTTAACCAAGTATTACAATGTTCTGTAATGGATAATATTTGGCTAGGGCGTTACCCAAAGAAAGGACTCTTTGTCGATCACGATAAAATGTATCGCGATACCAAAGAGATCTTTGATGAACTCGATATTGATATAGACCCGAAAATTAAAGTGGCTAAATTATCGGTATCACAAAGGCAGATGGTCGAAATAGCGAAAGCGTTTTCTTATAACGCGCGCATTGTGATCATGGATGAACCCACGTCCTCTTTGACTGAAAAAGAGGTATCGCATCTTTTTACTATCATTAACAAGTTGAAAGAAAAAGGCTGTGGCGTGGTGTACATCTCTCACAAAATGGAAGAAATATTTACTATTTGTGATGAGATAACCATCTTGCGTGATGGGCAATGGGTTGATACGAGGCCGTTGAAAGGGCTCGATATGGACAAAATCATTTCGATGATGGTTGGCCGTGAATTAACACAGCGCTTTCCCACAAAGACCAATGTGCCAAAAGAAATTATCCTCGAAATCAAAAATTTAACAGCACTGAACCAACCCTCTATTCAGGATATTTCGTTTGATCTCAGAGAAGGTGAAATCTTAGGTGTGGCTGGGCTCGTCGGTTCAAGACGCACTGATATTGTGGAAACCATTTTTGGGGTTCGTGAGCGTAGTAACGGCCACATTATGTTACATGGCCGAGAGATGAAAAACCGTGATGCACATGAAGCGATCAATAGTGGTTTTGCGTTGGTGACAGAAGAGCGTCGTTCAACCGGCATTTACAGTAATTTAGATATTACCTTTAACTCTTTGGTTGCCAATGTGGATGAATACAAAACCAAATTAGGTTTACTGAGTAATAAAAAAATGAGGAGTGATACACAGTGGGTAATCGACTCCATGAGTGTAAAAACACCTTCTCATGAAACATCAATCGGTTCTTTGTCTGGTGGTAATCAGCAGAAAGTCATTATTGGCCGTTGGTTGTTAACTCAGCCAGAAATATTAATGCTTGATGAGCCGACTCGGGGTATTGATGTCGGAGCAAAGTTTGAAATTTATCAATTGATATTGGAATTAGCGAAAAAGAATAAAGGGATTATTATTATCTCTTCCGAAATGCCAGAGTTGTTAGGCATTACCGACAGAATATTGGTGATGAGTAATGGCCGAGCTGCGGGAATCGTTAATACTAAAGACACTTCACAGAATGAAATATTAGAGCTGGCCTCTCGTTACCTCTAGGGAAATTATTATGGATTCAGTTAAAACATTTGCAATGAAGCACCTAAAGGAAGGTGCGATCTATGCGGTTCTATTTATTCTTCTGGCAATTATTATTATTCAGGAGCCATCATTTTTAAGTTTACGCAACTTTAGTAATATATTAACGCAATCTTCAGTGCGCGTTATTATTGCATTGGGTGTGGCGGGGCTGATTGTAACGCAAGGAACCGACCTTTCTGCTGGACGTCAAGTGGGTTTAGCCGCTGTAATTTCGGCAACACTTTTACAATCAATTGATAACGTCAACAAAGTATTCCCCAGCATTGGTGACGTGCCGATTGTGGCTGTGATTCTTTGTGTGTGCGCGATCGGCGCGATCATCGGTTTAGTGAACGGTGTGATTGTTGCTTATTTAAAAGTAACGCCGTTTATCGCCACATTAGGCACCATGATCATCGTCTACGGGATTAACTCTCTCTACTACGATTCGGTGGGTGCATCTCCAATTGCAGGTTTTGATGAGCGTTTCTCTTCATTCACTCAAGGTTTTATTCGATTTGGAGATTTTAGGTTTTCGTACATAACCTTCTACGCCATTATCGCGATTATCTTTACATGGATTTTGTGGAATAAGACCGTTTTTGGTAAGAACATTTTCGCGGTCGGTGGCAACCCAGAAGCCGCAAAAGTTTCTGGTGTTAATGTGCCACTGACGCTACTGAAAGTGTATGCTTTATCGGGTGTGTTCTATGCGTTTGGCGGTATGTTGGAAGCTGGTCGTATCGGCAGTGCGACCAATAACCTTGGCTTCCTGTACGAGTTGGATGCGATTGCAGCCTGTGTTGTGGGTGGCGTGTCATTTGCTGGCGGTGTCGGAAGCATTGCGGGTGTGGTCACGGGTGTGCTTATCTTCACTGTGATCAACTATGGTATGACCTACATTGGCGTGAGTCCTTACTGGCAGTACATCATTAAAGGCGGCATTATTATTTTCGCTGTCGCGTTGGACTCAATGAAGTACGCGAATAAGAAATAGCCGCCTAAGAGCAAAAATACAATTTTCGACATTTAATCGCCGAAAATTGTCGAAATAAAATAAACAAAGAGCGCTTTTATCGGCGCTCTTTTGCTATTGCCCAGTAGGAAGCGTACGTTTTTCAAAATAGCGTACAATCTCCTCGATCAATATTTTGATACGTGACGGTTGGTGATCACGATTAGGATAGAGCAGATGCAAGTCCGATCCTGTGGCCAAATCGTGTGAACTAAAACTTTGCCGATAATCTTCCAAGAGAAGAACGAGTTTCCCAGCATTGAGGTCGGGTTGAATATCGAGTTGTGATTTGAGTGCAATACCTGCGCCTTCGAGTGCCCACTGACGAATCACTTCGCCATCATTAGACAAACGTGATGGTTTGATCAGAATATCTTGAACGACATCTCCTTTAAGAAAAGACCAACGCGTTAATGATTCACTTTTGCGTAGCATACCCAAGCAAGCATGCTGTTTGAGATCCTCTGGGTGCGTCGGTTGACCATGACACGCTAAATATGCGGGTGAGGCACAAAGAACGCGGCGACTTGTTGCTAATTTTCTGGAAACCAATTGACTATCTTTGAGTGTGCCGTAACGCAATACCAAATCAAGTTTTGTTTCATATATCCCTAACACACTGTCACTAAAGGTAATCTGAGGCACAATTTTAGGATGTTTTGCTAAGAAGGAGTCGAGCAGTGGCATCAAATGTTGTCGCCCGAGATCTTTGGGTGCTGAAATTTTTATATTGCCTTCCAAGTGTGTTTTCTCGACGAATAGCGAAGACTCGACTTCAGTGATGTTGGCTAAAGTTTGTAAACATAATGGATAGAAACGTTCGCCGGCTTCCGTCAATGCAATTTTACGTGTGGTTCTTTGCAGTAATTTCACGCCATAGTGGCGTTCAAGCTCTTGCAGTTTTAGTGTGACTGAAGCGGCGGACATATTGATGGCTTTTGCGGCGGCCGCCAACCCTTGCTGCTCAACAATGGCAACAAAGACCTCCATGTTCAATAATTTGTTCATTAAGATTCTATATCGCAGTTATTGTTAAGTAATCCTAAATACTCTTTTTAATTATAGCTAGATTATTTAGTGATTCTTTTGTTATAGCCTATGGATAACAACCCAATACAGAGCGATTGAATGATGAGTAGCTTATTTTCCCCGACACAAATCGGTCCACTTTCTTTGAATAACCGGCTGGTAATGGCCCCGATGACTCGGGCTCGGACAAGTCAACCAGGTAATGTACCCAACGACATCATGGCACAATATTATGCTCAGCGAGCGAGTGCTGGTCTGATTATTACTGAAGCAACACAAATATCAGACGATAGCCAAGGATACTCATTTACTCCTGGCATATACACGCCAGAACAAATTGTGGGTTGGCAGCAGGTCACTCAAGCCGTGCATGACCGCGGAGGAAAAATAGTGAATCAGCTATGGCATGTAGGGCGAGTATCGCATCCTGCTTTTCAACAAGGTCAAAAGCCGATGGCTCCTTCAGCTATTGCTCCAGTCGATACCAAAGTCTGGATTGCACAGCCGGGGAGTGCCGGTGAGATGATGGAATGCGTTGAACCAAGAGCAATGACATTGCAAGAGATTAACCAAGTGGTACGCGATTTTGCTAATGCTGCACACAATGCGATTGCGGCTGGTTTTGATGGCGTCGAAATTCATGGTGGTAATGGCTATTTGATCGATCAGTTTTTACGAACCAATTCGAATCATCGCACTGATCAATATGGTGGCAGCAGAGAAAACCGCTTACGTTTTCTTATGGAAGTTGTGAGTGCAATCATTGATAAGGTTGGCGCTGACAAAGTTGGAGTTCGCTTGGCGCCTTACATCACATTTAAAGATATGAACTGCCCAGATATCGTCCCAACGATTTTACAAGCGGCGGAGCAATTACAGAAACTCGGTATTGCGTATCTGCATTTGTCAGAAGCTGATTGGGATGATGCTCCACAAATCCCTGAAGATTTTCGCCAACATTTACGTGAGCTGTTCACCAATACCATTATTGTTGCAGGCCGATATGACGTTGAGCGAGCAAACCAAATCCTGGAAAATGGCTACGCTGACTTAGTCGCATTTGGGCGTCCCTTTATTGCGAATCCAGACTTAGTCGAGCGTTTGAAAATGAACCGTACATTATCGGCATTTGATCCAAGTTGCTTATTTGGTGGAGGAACTAAGGGATATACAGATTATCCAAACCATTCCTAAATCGACATAGCCAGCAGTCGTTTGTTTTATGATTCTGCTGGCTTTTTTACAACTGGTTGGCCGTTATAAAACAATGAGCCATTAACGCGCGCCAAAATGATACGCTAAAAGTAATAAGGCCACAGAATAAACATCCATGTGAATGCTGAAAATATCAACGCGATCAGTACGGCAGCTGAACCGATGTCTTTGGCGCGGCCACTGAGTTCGTGCCATTCGCTACCGACGCGGTCAACCACGGCTTCCACGGCGGAATTCATCAACTCCACAATCACAACTAAGACTAAGCAACCAATCATCATGATTTGCTCAATTTTAGTGACAGGCAAAAAGAAAGTAATGGTAATCAACAAAATTGAAGTGACAGTTTCTTGTCGAATAGCGGCTTCGTTTAGCCACGCGGCTTTCAGCCCTTGTATTGAATAACCTGTGGCATAAAACAGACGCTTTATACCCGTACGACCTGGTTTCATAAAATGAACAACCTAATAATGAATGACTATGACAATAGGCATGAGTGAATTACGTGTAGACGTAAAATAGCTTCGCCCCGCCCCTCATGTTAAAAAAGAGAATCAATGACGTCGGTTCACGGATTCTCTTAAGTGGCCCGATATTAAACGCCCACCACGGGTAGTACAAGAGTAAAGCAAGCACCTCCGAACACACTTTTAGCCACAGATACTTGGCCGTTGTGGCGTAAAACGATCTGTTTGACGATGGCCAAGCCTAATCCGAAGCCTGATTGTCGCTCTCCACGTGAGAGATCCGCGCTGTAAAAAGCATCAAAAATGAATGGCCAGTGCTGCGGGTCAATCCCTTCTCCATCATCATGGATATCAATTTGCACTGCTTGACCTGCGTTGATCACGGAGGTTTCAACGGCTATTTTGCTTTTGGCGTATTTCTGAGCATTACCCAATAAATTATCCAGAGCTCTTTTGAGAAGGTATGGATCGACCTGTAAAGTGGCGACTTGTGCTAATGGCAGCAACTGGATCTCGACTACGCTGTTGCTGCGCCATTTATCTAGTATCGGTTCGAGCCAGTAATTGAGCTGAATTGTCTGCATATTGAGTTCGTTTTCTGGCCTTTCAACTTTCGCGTAGTAAAGAAGTTCATCGACCATCGTTTCCATCTCTTCGGTATCTTCGATGATACTGGCGACTTTCGCCGCTTGTTTTGGTGTCAGAGATTCATCGGCCAACATTTCTGCTTGCCATTGGATCCGAAAGATAGGGGTGCGTAACTCATGAGCTACGGCATTACTCAGCGCTTTATTGCTGAGCACCAAAGCGGAAATTTTGCTTGCCATGTAGTTAAAGCTTTTGTTTAAAGAGCCGACTTTATCGCCGCTTTTGATGGAGGCGCGAGCGGTCAGATCACCAGCGGCAAAGGCTAAGGTCACTTTTTCTAATTCACGCACTCGCCGACTGATGAACCAGATAAGCAACACACAGTACAGTGCAAAACCGACGACAAGCAGCAAAAGTGAGAGATTATCTGCGAAGAAAATGGCTTGCCTCAGTGGTGATTCTTCATCGGGTTTAAAGCTGTAAATTGGTGAGGTGGACGTAAGGCGCAGCCATAAAAAACGGTCATCATCGTAGTAGGTGTAGGCATTGGGGGCGGTGGTAAAGAAAAACGCTCGCACATCTGAGGGTAAGGTCTTTTCAGTATGCGTCTCTATCAGTTGTCGTGTTTTATCGGCATATTCTTTTAGTACATTTAAGGTGTTGGTTTCACCTTCATGCTGATAAATACGAGTGACCAAGTCATGAAATGCTTCAGCTTGATAATCTTCAAGTACATAATCGTAGTCAGTACCAAGCTGGTAAACGACCAGTTCAATGGTAATGAGTGTCGCTAAAAAAAAGAGCAATAAACCAACAAAAGATTCAACGTAGATACGACGCATACAGGTTTCTTCTAAAATACGTGGTCATTACCACGTGTCTGGTACAAAAAGGTATCCTTTCCCTCGGACCGTAATAATGCGTTTCGGTGTGGAAGAATCATCACCGAGTTTTTTACGCAAAATGACAATCTTGTTATCGACGGTTCTATCAAGCCCATCGTATTCAATCCCGCGTAACGCTTTGGTTAATACATCCCGTGATAGGACTTGATCTGGTGTTGATGCCAGTAGCCACAGCAAGTCGAATTCGCTGTCGGTCATCGCCACGGCCTCACCATTCATTTCACACAGATGTCGAGATTGATTGAGAGACAAGGCCCCAAATTCAAGCACGGTTTTCGCGGTTTGAATTGGCTCGTTGTCGACTCTGCGCAGTAGCATACGCATTCTAGCAAGCAAGACGCGTGGTTTAATCGGCTTTGTCACAAAATCATCGGCACCAATTTCCAGTGCTGCAACGTGATCAAAATCGTCATCACTGGCGGTCAGCATCAATATCTTACCGTTGTACATAGGACGGATCTGTCTACAAATTGTCAGCCCATCTTCACCGGGTAGCATTAAATCCAGTAACACGATATCTGGTTGTTGCTCTAAAATGACCGCGCTCGCTTTGGCACCTTCAGCAAGGGCAATGACGCTAATATCTTGACTTTCAAAGTATTCTGTTAACATTTCTCTGAGTTTTAGATCATCTTCAACGATGATTAAAGAGTGTCTATCCGTCATGGAGACTCCTAGATAGGTACGATGAACGACATGACAATCGCTGACATTGGAAAAATTTGAAGTGCATAGTAAAGCAAAGACCCAGCATTTTCGCTAGGTCTTTGTATGGTTGGATGAGTTTCTATTGATACAATCTCTTGTTATTCAACGGCTTTGGTCGGTGAAGAGCGAAGTTTGTTCGCCAGCATCACCACAAGTGGGCTAGTCAACATCACAACTGCAAGCACGGTAAACACGAAAGTGATCGGACGTTCCCACAAGAAGCTTAACTCCCCATCGCTGATCATCAACGCGCGGCGAAGGTTCTCTTCCATTAATCCACCCAAAATAAAGCCAAGCAGCAGTGGTGCCAGCGGGAAGTTGGCTAACCGTAGAGCAATCGCCCCCATCGCGACGATCAACATTACGTAAACATCCATAGTGTTAAACGAAACCAAATAAACACCGGTGATTGAGAAGAACAAAATCATCGGCAGCAATACGGTTCTCGGTACCGCCAATAGCCTTGAAATATAAGGAATAAGCGGCAAGTTAAGGATGATAAGTACAATATTACCGAGATACATTGAGATGATGACAGACCAAAAGACATCAGGGTGATCAACAAATAAACGAGGGCCAGGTTGAATGCCGTAAGAGAGCAGGGCTCCAAGCATGATCGCTGTGGTGCCAGAGCCGGGAATGCCGAGTGTCAACAGCGGAACAAAAGATCCGCTAGAGGCGGCGTTATTGGCTGACTCTGGTGCAACAAGCCCACGCAAAGACCCTTTACCGAACTCTTCTTTTTTATCTTTGGGCGCTAAGCTGCGCTCCATACCATAACTCAAAAATGCGGCGATGGTTGCGCCAGCGCCGGGCAACACGCCGGTGAAAAAACCTAAAATGGAAGCACGAATTGAAACGGGAGCCGCTTCTTTAAATTCTGCTTTGGTGATTTTCATACTGCCCAAGTTGCTGATTTTATTCTGTTCATCTGTACGCGTGTCGTTTTCTGGTTTTAAAATACCCATTAATGTCTCGCCTAAAGCGAATGTCGCCATCGCCAGCAAGAGGAAGCTAAAACCGTCCATTAAATCAGTTAAGCCAAAGGTAAAACGTTCCACACCTACGCCTTTATCAATACCAACGGTAGAGAGCATCAAGCCAAGAACAACCATCATCCATGCTTTAAGGACTTGTCCTTTGCCAGCAAAGGCGGCGACCGCCGATAGACCGAGTAGCATCAACGCAAAATAGTCAGAGGATTGAAAACTCAGTGACACGCTGGCCAGTGCAGGCGCTGCGACCAAGAGCATAATCGCTGACAAGGTTCCACCTGTAAAAGAGGCGTAAGCGGCGATGGCTAACGCTTTACCAGCTTGGCCTTTTTGCGCCATGGGGTAGCCATCAAACGCGGTGACCACGGTTGCTGAGCATCCGGGAGCATTAATCAAAATGGAGGAAGTGGAGCCGCCAAAAATAGCGCCGTAATAAACGCCGGCCATTAAAATTAAACCTGAAGATGGTTCAAGGCCATAGGTGATCGGGATCATCAACGCGATGGCCGAAATCGGGCCAAGCCCGGGTAACATGCCGATAAAAGTACCGACGAAACAGCCCACAATCACCATGAAGATGTTCATTGGCATCATGGCGGTAGAAAGCCCTTGTAAAATTCCATCTAACATAATCAGTTCCTACCAGAGTGTGAAAATAACGCCGGGCTCAAGGTAGATGTCCAAACCTTGAGTAAGCAGCAGATAAAACGCGATGACAAAGGGAAAAGAAGCACCAAATAACACTGATTTGCGTCTTTCACCCAAAATATAAAAGCCAGCGAGTAGAAAGAAACTGGTGGCCAGTACGAAGCCTAAATAGGTTAGACCAAGTCCGTACAGCGCCATCAACACTAAAAAACCAATCAACAATTTCCAGTTGAAGTGCAATACCGCGCCGCTTTGTTTATCGGGCTGCCCTAACACCAGCATCAACAAAGAGAGGCCAATTCCAGCGTAAGTCAGCAGAGTCGGCAAGGTTTGGGCGTTAAATGGTTCATATTCATCACCGGGAAACATCGGTATTTGAGTCGTTTGATAGCCGTAGCAAAGGCTAAGAACAAGGAAGATCAACGCGCCAACGCGATCGCGGCACAGTAAATATTCTTTGCTGAAAAATTTGGTTGGCAGATCCGACATATCCAACTCCATGGTAAAAATAGGGGAGAAAAGAGCCGTGTAGCAGCGAGTTAATGAATTGATTAACTAAGGGCAAAGGGATAGGTGTATGGAGGTTTTCCTATTCATATTTGCCTGATAAACAAAGGAGTATTGAGCATAACTGCACACGGCAAAAGTGTTGCTAGCGGGGACAAGGCAAGGAACTGTCCCCTTAGCGACCTTACTTCAGGAAACCGAGCTCACGCATCAGATCACCCATCTCTTTCTCTTGGGCTTCTAAGAAGGCGTAAAACTCTTTATCCGCTTGATAGTTATCGATCCAACCATTACGGTCGCGGACGATTTTCCATTCATCGGTGGTGTACATTTTCGCTAATGCTGCGTTCCACTGATCAATCTTCTCTTGGCTGATCCCAGGGGCTGCGAAGAAGCCGCGCCAGTTAGCAAAGACTGTTGGGTTGCCATAGTCAGTTAATGTTGGAATATTCGGGGCAGATTCCAAACGTTTAGGGGCGGTGATCGCCAAAATTTTCACTTGGCCAGACTTGGACATTTCAAGCACTTCACCTAAGCCTGTTGAAAGCAGTTGTGTTTCACCAGAAAGCAGTGCCGCCATGGCTTTGCCACCCGCGTCATAGGCGATGTAGCGAACTTCTTTTGGATCCAACCCTTGCCCTTTGAAGGCGGCCGCGGCGACTAAGTGATCCATACTGCCACGAGCAGAACCGCCAGCGACTTTGACTTTACGCGGGTTGTCTTTGAAATCGGCAACCGCATCTTCCCACGTTTTGTATTTTGAATCGCCCGCAGCAACGATAGCGCCATAATCAGAAACAGTGGCGGCAATCGGTGTTAAATCGCGGAAGGATTGTGGAAAAACACCGGATAAAGAACGAACAACAATCGGTGTAGAGTTGACCATCAAGGTATCTTCTTGGCGGTCTGCGGTTTCAATTAGGTGTGCAATCGCTTTACCACCACCACCACCGGATAAGTTTTGGTAAGACACATTGCCGACAATGTCGGTTTTCATCAGTACATCACCTGTACCACGAGCCGTCATGTCCCAACCCCCCCCCGCGCCACCGGGTACTAAAATGTGAAGTTTCTCAATATCAGCGGCGAAGCTGCTAACAGAAAAGGTTGCAGCCAGTATGGATGCAGTGAGGGTTGGTTTGAACTGCTTAAACATATTCACGTTCCTTATGTAGGGCGCATCTTCATCTTTACCTTGGAGCGTTTGTGACTGAATGCTGCAGGCGGAGATAGGGTGCTTATCGTTGTTATCATGACTGCATCAATGATCTAATGCAGATACGTTAAGTTAATAACCTGTTACAGGTTTGTCTCTAATGCGTAGATAAAAACAATATAGGGCATAAAAACGTTTTTGTTCATAAAGTTCACAGCGTTATTTTGCTGCGTTGTGTGACGAGTCTTCGTTAGCGTCTTGTCTCACTATCTACTAGCAGTAATCGGGTGTTATTCATTGCAAATTGCGCAGCTGAGGTGTCATTACCTTGTTGAAGTAAGGTCGTGATACTGGGCAGCAGTAAGAAAAAGATCAAAGGTTCGGGATATTGGGCTTGCCATTGATGACGCTCATCTAACACATGCCCTTCGAAGTAGACGGTGAGTACCACACTGTCCGATGAAAAGTGCGATCCATGGAACCGCCCTAAAGTATGCGTCGAGCCCCATATTGAACTCAGTGGTCGCTCCGATGTGCTTTTAAGATAGAGATCAACAGCTACACTTTGCGATTGAGAACCTTGCGGTAGAGAATGTCGATGAACCGTTAAGCGCTCACCCGAATACTTGCCTTGCTGGAAAGGCAAATAACCTAAGTTGTTCGGTGTTACACGGCCATCGTTTGCACACATTTGAACCGAATCGGGCATTTGCTGGCTGCTGTACAATTCACAAGCAAATTGAGCAACAAGTTGCTGTACTGCGCTTTGAAATAAGCGAGCATCAAATGAGTGTTCTTGCTCAAGGTGTAAATTTAATTCAGGAAAAACAATAGGTAACTGGCTTGTTAGCGCGTTGAGGTCATTGATCGTAACCGATTGATTCTGCTCTATTGCCGTGCGAATAATATTTGGGTTGTCTGCCAATGAAAGATCATCTTCAGAATAGATCGCCTCACTCAGTAGTGGGTAGCTGCGCGGATTTTTCGGTTTACTGTTGTAAGCAATGCATCCAGATAAGAGCAACGAGCAGGCGAGAGCGTAACCAAAAGGAGAGTGCGTGATTCTCTTGCAAAGATTCATAAGTGACGGCCGTGTCATCGGTAATGGGTTGCACTGCTTATTCTATCTGCGAAATCGACACTTTTCTCTTTTCAAGCTCACAGAGTTTTATCTTCTTCTGGTTCAAATTTAATCATTAAGTTTCTTATACATTAGTCTAATGTGTCGACAATTTTGTTGATTGCCGATGGTTTTATGGTCTATTTTAACAATAAGCTTTAATAATTGTTAACACATGTAAGTGTGTGAGTGCTTTGCGTCTCAGCATGAATCTAACCTGTGAGCGATAACAAGATGAATAGTGCACTAACACTAAACAGTACTGATACAAAACCACACGCTGTTGAACGAGAAAAAGAGAACACCAAATCGGAAAACCTTACGGAGTATTTGATTGAGGCGATTGTTGAAGGGCGTATAGCACCGGGCAGCAAGATTTCAGAACCCGAACTCGCCAAACGTTTTCAAGTCAGCCGTGGGCCACTGCGTGAAGCGATAATGCGTGTGGAAGGCTTGGGGTTGATCGAACGTGTTTCACATGTGGGTGCGCGAGTCATTGAGTTGTCACCCGGTAAGTTGGTAGAGCTTTATGCAGTACGCGAAGCGCTAGAGGGTATGGCGGCAAGGTTAGCGGCGCGCAACATTTCGCCCTCTGAATTACAAGGGCTAGAGGCATTATTGTCTACACATTCGAATCATATTGAGCAAGTCGAAGGGGCTTCCTATTTTCATCAACACGGTGATTTTGACTTTCATTACCGCATCATCAAAGCCAGCCGTAATCATAAATTAGTGACTTTATTGTGTGATGAGCTCTATCACTTACTGCGCATGTATCGTTATCAATCGCCACGCTCACATTCACGCCCGAAGGAGGCGTTGGACGAGCACAAATACATTCTACAAGCGATCAAAAACGGCGATGAAGAACTGGCTGAGATGTTGATGCGACGCCATATTTCGGGCAGTCGAATCTTGATTGAACAGCAGATAGTAAAAGAGTAAGCCACAGGGCGGTGGGCAGAAAATAATCATGCCTGCAATGAAGCAAACCAAGAACCACGCATAGAGCGGCCTTGAATAAGGGCGATAACCAAGCGACTGATTAGGAGAATCTCATGAGCTTAAGTCAGGGGGCGAAATTTAGACTCGCTGTTCAACAAAATGATCCACTGCAGATTGTCGGCACGATCAATCCCTATTGCGCAATGATGGCCAAACGTTTAGGCCACCAAGCCATTTATCTGTCGGGTGGTGGCATCGCTAACGCTTCGTATGGTTTGCCCGATTTAGGTATCACCACATTAAATGATGTGCTGGTGGATGTTGAGCGCATCACCAATGCGTGTGATTTGCCTTTGTTGGTGGATATTGATACCGGTTTTGGCGGCGCATTTAGCATTGCTCGCACTATCAAAGCGATGGAGAAAGCGGGCGCTGCTGCCGTGCATATGGAAGATCAAGTTGCGCAGAAACGCTGCGGGCATCGCCCTAATAAAGCGATCGTCAGCCAGCAAGAGATGGTTGACCGCGTAAAAGCCGCGGTAGATGCACGAGTGAACCCAGAGTTTGTGATCATGGCGCGTACCGATGCGTTAGCGGTGGAAGGAATTGATAGCGCCATTGAACGTGCCATTGCTTGCGTGCAGGCCGGAGCCGATATGATTTTCCCCGAAGCGATGACCACTCTTGAGCAGTACGATCGTTTCTCCACCGCGCTAAGCGCAGCTTGTGGTAAATCAGTGCCGATTTTAGCCAACATTACTGAGTTTGGTCAGACGCCGCTCTACCCATGTGCAGAACTTGCTCAAGTGAAAGTGGATATGGTGCTTTACCCATTGAGTGCGTTTCGTGCGATGAATAAAGCGGCTGAGAATGTCTATCGCCATTTATTAGAGCAGGGCAACCAACAAGCTTTGCTCGATAGCATGCAAACCCGTAGCGAGCTGTATGACTATCTCAATTACCACGATTACGAAGATAAGCTCGACGAGCTTTTTTCATCAAAGGAATAATAAAAACAAAGGAAAAGGAGTTCAACATGTCAAACGCACCACTGGGCGGCGCAGGTCTGCGCGGTCAAAGCGCGGGAGTCACCGCTTTATGTACTGTCGGAAAAACTGGGACGGGTCTAACTTATCGAGGTTATGACATCACCGATCTTGCCAACCATGCACAGTTTGAAGAGGTCGCTCATCTGTTATTGATTGGCCATTTACCTAATCAAAGTGAACTTGACCAGTACAAAACCCGCTTAATGGGATTACGAGGTTTACCGCAGCCGTTAAAAGCCGCGCTAGAGCTGTTGCCAGCCAGTACACATCCAATGGACGTAATGCGCACTGGCTGTTCAGTTTTAGGCAACCTTGAAACTGAGCACAGTTTTGCTGAGCAGTTGAGTGCGACCGAACGGATGTTGGCACTTTTCCCCGCTATTATCTGTTATTGGTATCGTTTCAGCCACCAAGGCATCCGGATTGAGACTGAAGATCAAAGCGAAGCATGCATTGGTGGCTACTTCTTAAAAATGCTGACAGGAAAAGCACCGAGCGAGCTGCATAAGCAGGTGATGCATTGCTCATTGATTCTGTACGCAGAGCATGAGTTTAATGCATCAACGTTTTCCGCGCGCGTTTGTGCTTCTACACTGTCAGATATTCACTCTTGCGTAACCGGGGCGATTGGCACACTGCGTGGCCCGTTGCATGGTGGAGCCAATGAAGCGGCGATGGCGATGATCGAACGCTGGCAAACACCGGACGAAGCTGAGGCCAATATTCTGCAAATGTTGGCTAATAAAGACAAAATAATGGGTTTTGGTCATGCTATTTATCGTGAAAGTGACCCGCGTAACGCATTGATCAAACGTTGGTCAAAAGCGTTATCTGAAGCGGTGGGTGATACGCATTTGTACGCGGTATCAGAACGTGTTGAAGCGGTGATGAAACGTGAGAAAGACCTATTTTGTAATGCGGATTTCTTCCACGCTTCGGCCTACCATTTTATGGGTATTCCTACGCCATTATTTACCCCTATTTTTGTGATGAGTCGATTAACCGGCTGGGCCGCTCATGTGTTTGAGCAGCGCGCTAATAACCGAATTATTCGCCCAAGTGCCGATTATGACGGTCCTGAACATCAAGAGTGGATACCAATAGAGCAGCGTTAATGGGATGAAATCAAGCCATGCTCCTTTGGTGTATGGTTTGATGGCAGGTAAAACCTAGCTCGCTAGACAATGTTTCGAATAGACAGTTTTATGGGTGGAATTGATGAGTCATCAAACGATCAACAGCCAATACAAAAAAGTATTACCAGCGACCGCGCTGGAGTATTTTGATGCACGACAAGCGGTCAATGATATCCAAGCCGGAGCGTATGATCGGCTACCTTACACCTCACGAATACTGGCGGAAAACTTAGTCCGCCGCTGTGAGCCGCACACATTGGTTGATTCGCTGAAACAGCTGATTGAGCGTAAGCGCGATCTCGACTTCCCGTGGTATCCGGCGCGTGTGGTGTGCCACGACATTTTAGGGCAAACCGCTTTAGTGGACTTGGCGGGGTTAAGAGACGCGATCGCTCAGCAAGGCGGTGATCCATCCAAAGTAAACCCTGTGGTGGAAACGCAACTGATTGTCGATCACTCACTCGCGGTTGAACATGCCGGCTTCGAAGCTGACGCGTTTGAAAAAAACCGTGCGATTGAAGATCGCCGCAATGAAGATCGCTTTCACTTCATCGAATGGTGCAAAACCGCCTTTGAAAATGTCAGCGTTATTCCGGCGGGTAATGGCATCATGCACCAGATTAACTTAGAAAAAATGTCGCCCGTCATCCAAGTGAAAAACGGTTTAGCATTTCCAGATACTTGTGTCGGTACTGACAGCCATACTCCTCATGTCGATTCATTAGGCGTGCTGGCGATTGGTGTCGGTGGGTTAGAAGCCGAAACGGTGATGTTAGGTCGCCCTTCGATGATGCGTCTGCCCGATATTGTCGGCGTTAAACTAACCGGTCAACGCCAAGCGGGGATCACCGCGACCGACATTGTGCTTGCCATTACGGAGTTCTTGCGAAATCAGCGCGTGGTGTCTTGTTATCTGGAGTTTTTCGGAGAAGGCGCTCGCGCATTGACGATTGGCGATCGTGCAACGCTTTCCAATATGACACCTGAATATGGTGCAACCGCAGGTATGTTCTATATTGATGAGCAAACCATCAACTATCTCAAACTCACGGGTCGAGACGCACAGCAAGTAGCCTTGGTTGAACAGTACGCTAAGCAAACCGGCTTATGGGCCGATGATTTGATTGAAGCGCAATACGAACGGGTGCTGGAGTTTGATCTCTCAAGTGTACAGCGCAATTTAGCCGGGCCTTCGAATCCTCATCGCCGTTTGCCGACAAGCGAACTGACCGAGCGCGGTATTGCGGGGGCGTGGCAAACCAAAGAAGGCGAATTACCTGATGGCGCAGTGATCATCGCCGCCATTACTTCGTGCACCAATACCAGTAATCCGCGCAATGTCGTGGCCGCCGCGTTGCTGGCGAAAAAGGCCAATCAATTGGGTTTGGTTCGCAAACCTTGGGTCAAAACCTCTTTTGCACCGGGCTCAAAAGTAGCCAAACTTTATTTAGAGGAAGCCGGTCTGCTGCCTGAGCTAGAACAGCTCGGTTTTGGCATCGTCGCTTATGCATGCACTACCTGTAATGGCATGAGTGGCGCACTTGATCCTAGGATTGAGCAGCAAATCATTGAACGCGATCTCTATACGACGGCTGTGCTATCAGGTAACCGAAACTTTGATGGCCGCATCCATCCCTATGCGAAGCAGGCTTTTCTTGCCTCTCCGCCATTGGTGGTGGCGTATGCACTTGCGGGTACGATTCGTTTTGATATTGAAAAAGACGCGTTGGGAATAGATGCGCAAGGCAAGCCGATTTACCTCAATGAATTATGGCCAACCGATGAAGAGATCGATGATGTGGTGGCGCGTCATGTTAAGCCCGAACAGTTCAAACAAATCTACATTCAGATGTTTAAATTAGATGAGCACATGGCCAAACAAAAGCCACTTTATGATTGGCGCCCCATGAGCACTTATATCCGTCGTCCGCCTTATTGGGAAGGTGCGTTAGCGGGTGAACGTCGGTTGTCAGCCATGCGACCTTTGGCGATTTTAGCTGACAACATCACTACGGATCATTTATCGCCATCGAACGCTATTTTAGCGACCAGTGCCGCTGGGGAATATTTGCTCAAAATGGGCGTTCCGGAGCAAGATTTTAACTCCTATGCCACGCATCGTGGTGACCATCTGACCGCGCAACGCGCCACTTTTGCTAACCCCAAACTGTTCAATGAGATGGTGCAAGAGGAGGGCAAAGTAAAGCAAGGTTCGTTAGCGCGTATTGAACCTGAAGGCTTGGTTACCCGCATGTGGGAAGTGATAGAGACTTATATGGATCGTAAGCAGCCATTGATCATTATTGCTGGGGCCGATTATGGGCAAGGTTCGTCACGTGATTGGGCGGCGAAAGGTGTACGTTTGGCGGGAGTTGAAGCCATTGTTGCCGAGGGGTTTGAACGGATCCATCGCACGAATTTAGTCGGGATGGGTGTTCTGCCACTGCAATTTAAAACGGGAACGGACCGCCACACACTGCAACTCGATGGTACTGAGCTTTATGATGTGGTGGGAGATATTAAGCCGGGCGTCGACTTAAGCTTGGTGATCACGCGTACGCAAGGCGCAAATAAGGGCGAACAGCAGAAGGTTACGGTGACTTGTCGTTTAGACACGGCTGATGAAGTCAGTGTGTATCAGGCTGGTGGCGTATTGCAGCGTTTTGCGCAAGATTTTCTGGCTCAATGACGCTAAGGATAAAGGAGTATCAGGTGAGTAACTCATTAAAAATTCCGGCGATGTATATGCGCGGCGGCACCAGTAAGGGCGTGTTTTTTCGGCTTGAAGATTTACCCAAAGAGGCTCAGCAAGCGGGAGAGGCACGAGATCAACTGCTGTTGCGTGTCATTGGTAGCCCCGATCCTTATGGCAAACAAATTGATGGCATGGGCGGCGCAAGTTCTAGCACCAGCAAAGCCGTGATTCTCTCCAAAAGTGAGCAAGCCGATCACGATGTCGATTATCTATTCGGCCAAGTTTCGATAGACAAAGCGTTTGTAGACTGGAGCGGCAACTGCGGTAACCTTTCTGCGGCAGTAGGGCCATTTGCGATTCACAGCGGTTTTATCGACCCAGAACAGATCCCTAATAACGGTGTAGTGACGGTTCGCGTTTGGCAAGCCAACATTGGCAAAACTATTCTCATCCATGTGCCAATTGAGCAGGGTGAAGTGCAAGAGTGTGGCGATTTCGAACTTGATGGGGTGACTTTTCCCGCCGCCGAAATTGCGGTTGATTTTCTCGATCCTGCCGATGATAGCGGTGTGATGTTCCCAACCGGAAATGTGCTCGACCAACTGCAAATCCCCGGCATGGGAACCTTGAATGCAACGCTCATTAATGCGGGCATTCCGACGATTTTTATCGATGCACACGACATCGGTTATCAAGGTACTGAACTTCAAGAGGCGATCAACAATGATGATCATACCTTGGCGATGTTTGAAGCGATTCGCGCTTATGGCGCTGTGAAAATGGGTTTGATTGAGCATATTGAACAAGCCCAACTGCGCCAACATACGCCTAAAGTAGCGTTTGTGGCAAAAGCGCAATCCTATTTGTCATCCAGTGGTAAAGCGGTATCGGCGAACGATGTCGATATTGTGGTGCGCGCACTGTCTATGGGAAAACTGCATCATGCGATGATGGGAACGGCCGCCGTGGCCATCGCTTCAGCGGCCAGTGTCCCGGGAACGTTAGTGAATATGTTGGCGGGCGGTGGAGCAAAAGAATCGGTCACTTTTGGTCATCCATCCGGTACGCTGAAAGTAGGCGCTAAAGCCGTTTTACGAGAGGGTCATTGGGGAATAGAGAAAGCCAGTATGAGCCGCAGCGCGCGGGTGTTAATGGAAGGTTGGGTGCGAGTCCATCGTTAAGCCTCAAATCATGTTAAGGGAAATGTTATGTCGGCATATTTAAAGGAATATCAATGGGCTCAATCTGAACCTGAATCATTTTGGCAGGCTCAAGCTCGGCAGATTGAGTGGTTTGAGTTTCCCCAAACTATCTTACAAAAAGATGAACATGGCATTGAACGCTGGTTTACCGATGGTGTACTCAATACCTGTTGGTTGGCGCTAGATTTTCATTGTGAGCAGGGGCGAGGTGAGCAAACCGCGCTGATTTATGATTCCCCAGTAACCGGAAGAAAGCGTCAATACAGCTATACACAATTACGAGATCAGGTAGCGAAAGTGGCGGGAATGCTGGCAATGCAAGGTGTTGCTAAAGGCGATCGGGTGATCATTTATATGCCAATGATCCCGGAAGCAGTGATGGCGATGCTCGCTTGTGCACGGCTTGGCGCGATTCACTCTGTCGTTTTTGGCGGTTTTGCACCCAATGAATTAGCGGTACGTATTGAAGATGCTGAACCGAAAGTGATCATGACGGCATCTTGCGGTATCGAAATCAATAAGATTTTACCCTACAAACCCTTAGTTGACCGTGCCATTTTAGACAGCAAATGGAAGCCGGAAAAAGTGGTGGTGTTACAACGCTCGGAGCATGTGGCTGACTTAAATAATGAGCGAGATCTAGAGTGGAATCGAGCCGTTAAAGAAGCGCCGCCACATGATTGTGTGCCGGTTTTGGCGACCGATCCGCTTTATATTCTTTACACATCAGGTACGACAGGCAAACCCAAAGGGGTGGTGCGCGACAACGGTGGTCATGCAGTCGCGATGAAGTACTCCATGTCAACCATCTACAATATGCCTCAGCAAGGTGTTTTTTGGGCTGCGTCGGACGTGGGGTGGGTAGTCGGTCACTCTTACATTGTTTATGCGCCCTTGATTCACGGTTGCACCACCATTTTATATGAAGGTAAACCGGTGCGCACACCCGATCCGGCTGCATTTTGGCGAGTGTGCCAAGAGTATAAAGTGGACGTACTTTTTTCTGCGCCTACCGCCTTTCGCGCCATCAAAAAAGAAGATCCCAATGGCGATCTACTCAAACATTATGATTTATCCACTTTAACCACTATTTTTATGGCCGGAGAGCGTCTTGACCCGCCGACACTTGAATGGGTAGAACAGCACACTCAAAAGCCGGTAGTTGACCATTGGTGGCAAACCGAAACCGGTTGGGCGATTGCTGGAAATCCGATAGGGCTTGAGTCAATGCCAATTAAAGCGGGGTCAGCAACGAAACCGATTCCCGGTTATCAGGTTGAGATTCTCAATGAGCTAGGTGAAGTGATGCCTGCCAATCAACAAGGGTTTGTGGCGTTGAAACGCCCCTTACCACCAAGTTGTTTAGCGACGATATGGCGTGATCACGAACGATTTGAGTCCGGTTACCTTGCTCAATTTGACGGTTACTATGTTTCTGGTGATGGTGGCTATTTGGATGAAGAGGGTTATCTCTTCATCATGGGGCGAATTGATGATGTGATAAACGTTGCAGGCCATCGTTTATCTACGGGGGAGATGGAAGAAATCGTCGGTGCTCATCCTGCGGTTGCCGAATGTGCTGTAGTCGGAGTGTATGACGAGCTGAAAGGGCAGTTGCCGCTAGGGTTGGTGGTGCTTAAAGATGGAGTTAAGGTGGATGAGCGCGAGTTGGAACAAGAACTTGTTAACAAAGTGCGCAGTGAAATTGGTGCGGTAGCGTGCTTTAAGCATGCGTTAATTGTTGATCGTTTACCCAAAACGCGCTCTGGTAAAATTCTGCGTCGCGTCATTCGACAAATTGCCGATGGCGAAGAGTATGCTGTCCCTTCAACAATTGATGACCCAATGAGCTTGAGTGAGTTAGAAAAAGCGCTCCATCACTAGCGACTACCCTATAGTTGACGATTAATTGAGGCGCCTCAGATGAATGAGGCGTTTTTATTGCCAATTTGTAATCCGCATTTTATTTGTTTCTCTTAGTTCCTCTGTCTTAGTTCTAAGACGAGATTAGCGCTCAATCGACCAAAAACACTACGCATGAAGATATATTTTTTAATCACTATCTTATAGAATCACGGCCAAAGCTTTATTCATTCAGAGCGCGAAATATGTCGTTAGTTATCATAACTCCTGCTTGTGATCGTGATTTACCGCAACTGAATCAGTTGATGTATGACCTTCATCATGAGCATCACCTTGCTTGCCCTGAGCATTTCAAAACAGCAGAAGAGATTGAACAAGAAAAAAGTATTGCTCGTTATTTAGATGATCCGGAATGTTTGGTTTACGTTGCCAAAATAGACAGTCAAATTGTGGGATTTATATCGGGTCACTTTTGCGAGTTAATTTCAAGCGTGAGCAAAGCGGTACCAATGGGCAGTATTGATGAGCTTTACGTTGAGCCACAATATCGTCAGCAGCATATCGCACAGCAGCTGTTTCAAAAAATGGAACAGACATTAAAAGAGTACGGTATTACCCAAGTCTTTGTCGAAGTGTGGGATTTTAACCAAGGAGCGCAATCTTTTTATCAACGTTCTGGTTTTTCATCGCATATACATTGGTTAAGAAAGTCAATCGATAGCAAGTAATTCGATAATAATAATCATGGATTTTTAATGTGTTAAAACAGTTTTCATTGTTGAGTGTCTGTTTGCTGTCGTTGTTCTGGTCAAGTGTTGGTGTCGCTCAACAACCCGTAACGCTACCAGATAATATTCGTGGTGCTCTATGCCTAGTTAAAGCCGATCATAAGATCGTGCTCGTTAACGAGGTGATCACCAAGCAGATTTCATTGCCAGGAGGGACGATATCTCCCGGTGAATCTCCAGAATTGGCCGCGCAAAGAGAAACATGGGAAGAAACGGGCCTTGTTGTAACGGTAGGGCGCACGTTGGGGTATACGGATACGGCTGTCGTTTACAGCTGTCGCAGTGATTCCGATGTGATTGCTTTTGAGTCAAAAAATAGCCGTAATGGACATGAGTTGCCTATTTGGTTTGCTCCTCATTATGGTGTCGAGGTTGCTAGCGCAATGCTGATCGATCCGTATCGTATTGATGCAAGTCAGTATCGTTACCCTGAGCAATGGGATCGGATCAAAACCATGTATCAAGAAGCGGATAGTCAACCCGTGATTTATGTAGAGAATCTGGTTTCTGCTGCGCCTCGGTTTCACCAAATCGAATTAGGCTGGATGATGAAATTGCAGAATACGGTCGCGGAATGGCCGTATACGCTGAGTTCGTCGATTTATCAAATCGCAGTATGGATCACCAAATTGACGGATCCTTTATTGCTGATAGTTTTGTTTCCAGTGATTGCCTGTTATCTGGGTAAAGAGTCTGTTTATAAGATATTTTTTGTGGTTACCGTGAGTTCATTGTTGTCATTAGTGGCTCAGCAAGGATTTGCATTACCAAGACCTCATGCCTATATACCATTGTTGGAACTTTGCCAAAGTTACGGGTACGGTTTTCCAAGTTTACCGATTGCAGTTTGGTTTGGTGTAGGGATATCACTATTGCGAGCTTTTGATCATCTTGATTTCAACCGAATGTTTGTGGGTTTTATCGTGTTGATGGGGCTATTAATGTTGGCCAAATTCTATATTGGGGAAGCCTTCATCAGCGATATGGTGATAGGTGGATTGTTGGGCGCTCTGGTTGCGTGGCATATTGTTCGTTTAGATGAACAATCTTATACCGACGTCAGGACACTGCTGGGTTCGCGTGGGGTATGGTGGGGTTTAACGATCACGGTTGCACTGCTGGCTATGATCTGGCCCTTGCCTAGTTTCACCGCTTGGTTAGCCATTTTGCTGACGGCATCGGCTTTAGTTATGACAAAGAACACTGAACCACTACACATCACTCTTCAACGAATGTGGCTGATGATCATTTTGTTATTAGCACTCAATCAAGTGGTGTTATTTGGTGCCACGCTCGTTTCATACAGCAGTATTTTCTCTTTAATGGTTGAGACGCTCCGCTTGCCAATACTCATGCTCATCTTTGCATGCTTCATGCGAAAATGCCGTGCTTAACCTGGTTGTTTAGTCAACATTCCGATTAAAGACGCCTCGACTGAGGCGTCTTTAATGCCTATTTGTGAGACTCACCGAGTACAAATTTTTCTATAGCAACTGCCACACCATCGTCGTCGTTACTGAGTGTAATATAGTCGGCTAGCTGCTTCGTTTGTTCCATCGCATTTGCCATTGCAATTCCAAGTCCTGCGTATTGCAGCATGTGATGATCATTTTCAGCATCTCCCATACAAATAATGTGTTTAGCCTCGATCCCCAAGTGCTCGGCAATCGCTTTGACACCGACGCCTTTATTACTCTGTGTGTTTAAGAATTCAAGAAAGAATGGTGCACTTTGTACAATGGTAAACTGTTGATAGAGTTCCGGAGGAAGTTGTTCAATGGCTTTTTGTAGCAAGCTCGGCTCTGCCACAATCATTGCTTTGATGATGGGATGATCATCTTCAAGCTGTTCAAAATCCATTTCCGTGATCGGCAGTCCGTTGATTCTTGCTTCAAGCTCGGTATATTCACTGATTTTAGGCGTGATCAGACCATGAACTTGGCTAAAGGCGTGCGTATTCACGTTAAGTTGGTTAGCAAGGTTAGCGACTAATTTTGCAGAGCGGCCATCGATAATTTTGTGATGAATAATTTCACCACTGCCAATGTTTTGAACCATTGAGCCGTTGTAGTAAAGGACAAAATCCTCATTTGAGTTTAAATGCAGTTCTTGCAACTTATCGCGCATGCCATCAATGGGACGTCCAGACGCCAGCACCACTTTTACGCCTTTTTCACGAGCTTTGGCTATAGCCTGTTTTGTTCTGGCTGTGATCTGTTTTTGGCTATTGAGAAGAGTACCGTCCATATCTAAAGCGATGAGTTTATACATGACTTACCTAAATTAAGTGAAGAAGAAAGCCAGCAGCTTATGCAAGTTGAGATGTGATCGCCACTGATTTAGTCAAATTTTTACGCACGTGATGGGTTTAGTTTGACCTAAGGCAAGGCATCTATTAAGGTCAGCGACCTGCATTTTTTGATATTGAGTTAGGCTGAGTTTACGTTGTACAAAATTAATGAAATGTTTGAGACCATTCAAGGTGAAGGCGTGCATACCGGCGTTCCTGCGGTTTTTATTCGTTTGCAAGAATGCCCAGTGGGATGCGCTTGGTGCGATACAAAGCAGACGTGGGATGCAACGCCGCAAGATGAACGCCCAATCAATGACGTGCTAGCCAAAACCCAAGATAGCCCAACTTGGTGCTCAGTCAGTGCAGAAGAGATGGTGTCGCTCTATAAAACACAGGGTTATCATGCTAAACATATTGTAATTACGGGCGGTGAACCGTGTATTTATGATCTGCGTCCACTTGCGCAAGCATTTGAGGCAATGGGATGTCACATTCAAATTGAAACCAGCGGCACATTCCCGGTTCAAACCTCGGCAAATGCATGGGTGACAGTGTCACCAAAAGTTGCAATGAAGGGCAAACTGCCTGTACTCGATTCAGCTCTGTTAAGAGCAAATGAGATCAAGCACCCCGTCGCAACGGCTAAAGATATTGAACAGCTAGATGCGTTATTGCTGCGAGCGCAAGTTCCTGATTCAACAGTGATTGCTTTACAGCCTATTAGTCAGAAAGAGCGGGCAACCCAATTGTGCATTGAAACATGCATTGCGAGGAACTGGCGTTTATCGATTCAAACGCATAAATATTTAAGTATTGCCTGAGGAGAGGAAAATGAAAAAAGCCGTTGTGGTATTTAGTGGTGGCCAAGATTCAACAACCTGTTTGGTTCAGGCATTAAAAGAGTTTGATGAAGTGCACGCCATCACCTTTGATTATGGCCAACGCCATAAACTCGAGATTGAGGTTGCCAGCACCTTAGCGAAAAAGTTAGGTGTAGCTGCACATAAAGTCATGGATGTAAGCTTACTCAATGAGTTAGCGATCAGTTCACTCACTCGTGACGATATTCCAGTATCACACGAGTTACAAGAGAATGGGTTACCGAACTCGTTTGTGCCGGGGCGTAACATTCTGTTTTTGACCCTTGCGGGTATTTACGCGTATCAAATAGGCGCAGATGAGGTGATTACTGGTGTTTGTGAAACAGACTTTTCTGGCTATCCGGATTGCCGAAATGATTTTGTTAAAGCGATGAACAGTGCTTTGGTGCAAGGGATGGATCGCCCATTCAACATTCGTACTCCTTTAATGTGGCTAAACAAAGCAGAAACTTGGGCATTGGCGGATCAACATGATGCTCTCGAACTCATAAGACACGAAACACTGACTTGTTATAACGGTATTATTGGTGATGGTTGTGGCGATTGCCCATCATGTGAGCTACGTAAAGCGGGTTTAAACGATTATTTAGTAAACAAAGCGTTGGTGATGAATGCGCTTCACCAAAAGCAAACTGTAACTTTATGATGTATCTAATAATCAACGTATAGATCAAGTGAAATTTAAACGGGTGTTCTAGTGTTTGCGAATGGAATAGCGTGCAAATAGAACACCCATTATTTAGCTCAAGGTACTAAATAGTTCAAGGCACTAAAGGTACATTTTGGCCAAATCTGCAGGTTCTACTTCTTTACCTTCTAAGCTTGCATTCCAGTTGGTGCCAATTAACACACCATCTTCATCAAGGGTAATCAACCAATCTTCTACGAAAATATCGAGAGGGATTTCTAACACTTCGAAGTCAGACCACTCTTCAACGTTGTGAGTTTGTGCATCTTCTTTGGTTGACCAAAAGGGCATAACTTCACTACTTTCAAATTCTGTCGAGTCGCATGCCAGCCAACCATCTTCATTTTTTAAGCCCCATACTAGTTGGGTCTCTTTTGTTTGTTCAATAAACAATTCTAAGTTTGCTTGAAGGTCAGCAGTTAATTTGCTCATTATCTTTATCTCATAAGGTGATGATGCGCAAGGATAGCATTTTGTGCTAGTAAACTCATTACAATTTTAGACAGAAAAAAGGGGCGAAAACGCCCCAATCCTCGATAAATATCGATTTCAACGCTCGCGTTTGGTGAAAATGGTCCACTCTTCTTTCACCGAACCTTTGTGGCCGACGACAGTGGCGACAACTTTTCTATTCATCGCATGGCTAATATCATCATCACCATTTTCTGTCAGTTCAGTATCACCAAAACCAACAATACGGACACGAGTATGGCTAATGCCGTAACTAACAAGCGCCTTCTCGACATTATAAGCTCGGTTTTTCGATAACTCTAAGTTATAACCTGGATTCCCAACCTTACTGGCATAACCTTGTAATTCAATCGAAGCTGAAGGGTATTGCTTGAGAAAATTGGCCATTGACCGTATTTGACTTAGAAACACAGGGTTGACTATTGCTGAATCATTCGCAAACAGAATTCTAAGCTGGAGTTGCTCTTCGGTTTTAATGAAAGTGCCACAACCATCATTATCGATCTCTGACTTCAATGGTGTTTCGGGGCACAAATCTCTGGCATTAATCACGCCGTCAAAATCATCGTCACGTAAATCGTCTATTTGATCAGCGAGTGGCATATCAATATATGGATAATCATCTCTAGCAGATGAAGCCGTCGAGGTGATAAAGAGTAAGCTCGCTATCATTGGCCATAAGTATTTCAACATGTTAGTACTCCACCGCATCATGCCACTCTTTGGGTGTATCCACTCTCAACGAACTCAACAATGACCCAGTTGCATTCATAACACGGTATTTTGCATACTGTTCATCGTATTTGGCATCGAGATAACCTTTTCTTGCTTCGAAAAGCTCATTTTCAGTATTCAACACATCCAATAGTGTTCGCTTGCCGAGCTTATATTGTTTTTCATAAGCAATAACCGTATCTGAAGCAGAATCAACATGATCGGCTAAAAATTCTTTCTGTTGTAATGTCAAATCGAGAGCGCTCCAAGATAAACGCAACCCCTCTTCAACACTACGATAAGTCCGATCTCTTAAATCTTTCGCTTTGTTCATTTGGTAGGCAGCACTGTCGGTGCGCGCAGAATCTGAACCACCATTGTACAGGTTGTAACGCATCCTAATCATGGCCGAGAATTCATCGCTGTTACCTTCTATCCCACCGGCATCATCACGCCATGTTTGTGCAGCTTCGAAAGATAACGTTGGGTAATTTGTTCCCTGAGTTTGTTTATATTGAAACTTTGCGGAATCAACATCGGCTTGCGCTACTTTGATGACCGGGTGATCTTGGTAGGCTTTTTCTAAAGCGTCATCAACGGTAAAAGGCAAAGCAGAATGGTCTGCTTTAGGGAAAATTAAATCTTGAGGAGGTTGACCTACCAACCGTTTAAACTGGGTATGTATATCAAACAGATTATTCTGTGCAGCTAAAAGATTGCCATGGGCTTTAGCTAAACGAGCTTCAACCTGAGAAAGATCAGCTGTTGAACCAATGCCTGATTCCACACGCTTTTGTATATCACGATATATTTTCTTATGTACTGAGAGGTTGCTTTCAGAAAGTGTCAGTATTTCAAACGCTTTCGTTGCATCGAGATACACCTTAGTGACCTCTAATGCGATATCTTGAGCGTCAGCTAAGAGTTGGAAACGAACCGATTCGGCATCAGCCGAAGTACGATCAATATCGTTTAAAGTCGAAGAACCATCCCAAATCAGTTGGGTTAAGGTAATGGTGGCTTCTTTACGAGTAAGTTCATTTTCAGTACCAGAGGCTAAATCTACCGCTTCGTAGCCAATACCAGCATCGAGATCGATCCTTGGAAGGTAAGCACCAGAAGAGGCTTCGCTATTATAGCGCTTACTCACATATTCGTTATATGCACTTTTAATATTTGGATTGGTTGCAAGCGTTATTGACACCGCTTGCTCAAGAGTCTGGCTATATACAGAGATCGGGAAGCTGAGTGCGATGGCGTAGCTCAACGTTTTCATGTTCATCCAATTCACTTGGGCACTCCTCTAGGGACTTCTACTTCTTTTAAGCCGCAATAGTACGGCATTAGCTGTTGCATTATCGAGACGCTTGATGGAAAAACGCAACAAAATAACATTAAATTCTCATCAGTAAACAGCAACATATTCATTACATTCGTGATTTTAGCAAAGAATCATACACCAAATCATCAATTAACATTTATTAAACATTGTTGATTGTTTTTATAATAAAGTACATCTTTAGTGTGATATTGATTCAAACTATAAATGTGTGACTTAAGTCTCCACCTACGTCACATAAGAAAGTGTAAAAATGGTTTTTCCTTTGTATTACAGGTGTTAAATGCTAATTTATTACCATTAGAAATGACAAATTACGTAGCAAAGATGTAGGAATGTAAACAGTCGCATCGTTGTGAATTCGGAAGTTATTAGAGGCATTATATGGAACTTGGTTCTTTTTCTTTAGGTACAACATTAACTTTCGGTCAGATGATCGTTGTGGATGCAAATGGCAATGTACGGGTGCTTCAGCCAGGAGAAAAAACCTTGCCTGGTGAAATAATCATTAGTGCCAGTAACGCCTCCCAAAACGATGTAGGCAATAATAATGATGTACAAATATCAAAAGTTAACGCCGATGGTCGCAACGTAGACATAACTAATGACATCAATGAAATTTTCGCAGCATTAGAGCAAGGCCAAGACCCAACACAGCTAGGCGAAGATCTTGCAACTGCAGCGGGTGAATCGAACGGTTCAAGCCCGACGGGTTCAGTCAGCATCGCTCGCGACGCTTTGGAAACCATAGCCGCAACAGAATTCTCCACGTCAGCACTCACCGCGCTAGGCCTCTCTGAAACACAAAGTTTAACGCTATTAGAAAGCTATTCTCAAAGTGCTTTAGGGTTAATTGTGACGGGCACCAACGATGCGCCAGTGGCGGCGGCGGATGTAGAGGCCGGCGCGACCGAAGGTGGCGATGTGATCAGCGGCACGGTGACGGCGACCGATGTGGATACGGCGCAGGGCGACCTGACGTACAGCCTGGTTGATGCGAATGGCGATGCGGCGAGTGCGCCAGCTGGCTTCACGTTGACAGGAAATGCTTGGACGTTCGATCCGAAAGATGCGGCTTACGACTCCCTCGCGGTAGGCGAGACGACCGACGTCGAAGTGACCGTCCAAGTTGCCGATGGCCAAGGTGGCACAGACACCCAAACGATCACCATCACAGTGACGGGCACCAACGATGCGCCAGTGGCGGCGGCGGATGTAGAGGCCGGCGCGACCGAAGGTGGCGATGTGATCAGCGGCACGGTGACGGCGACCGATGTGGATACGGCGCAGGGCGACCTGACGTACAGCCTGGTTGATGCGAATGGCGATGCGGCGAGTGCGCCAGCTGGCTTCACGTTGACAGGAAATGCTTGGACGTTCGATCCGAAAGATGCGGCTTACGACTCCCTCGCGGTAGGCGAGACGACCGACGTCGAAGTGACCGTCCAAGTTGCCGATGGCCAAGGTGGCACAGACACCCAAACGATCACCATCACAGTGACGGGCACCAACGATGCGCCA